>NZ_JBEZZB010000129.1:0-31428 GCF_040638955.1 Actinoplanes sp. NPDC024001 | reverse complement strand
GCCCGGGTCCCCCAGCGCCCCGGGTCGGGTGTTGTGGCTGTTCCACTAGCTTTTTGGGCCTGGCCCGGCCCCGCCCCGGTAAAATCCTCTGATCTAGAGGCTCAGATCGCGCAGGATGCGCCGCGCCACGTTGTGGCCGGCGGCGCCGATGACACTGCCGGCCGGGTGAGCGCCGGCCGACCCGGCGTAGAGGCCGTCGAGACCGGTGAAGTACGGCATCCGCTGGTCGAACGCGACCGTGTTGTCGACGTGGTGGATGTGCCCACCGGTGATCCCGAAGTGCTTCTCGATGCCCGGCGGGGTGAGCGGCATCATGTCGGCGACCAGGTCGGACGTGCCGGGCGCGTAACGGTCGCAGATCGCCAGCAGCCGCTCCACATAGCCGGGCAGCTCGGCGTCCCACGACGAGCCGGCGATGTCGAACGGCACCGACTGCACGAACAGCGCCGACGAGTGGTGCCCGTCCTCGTCGCGCAGCGACGGGTCGACGGTGGTGTGCAGGTACCACTCGATGGTCGGCTCGGCCGGCAGCCGGCCCGCCTGCACATCGGCCCACATCTCGCGCAGCGCCGCCATCGGCGAGCCGGCGTCGGGCAGCAGGTGGATGGTCGACCCGAACGGCGACGGCGCCCCCGCCGGCAGGCAGGAGAACCGCGGCAGGTCACGCAGCGCCAGGTTGACCTTGAGCGTGGTGCCGGTCCGCTTGACCGCGGCCATCCGCTCGGTCAGCTCCACCGGCAGCGCGCCCTCCGGAACCAGGTCCATCAAGCGGTACGGGTCGCAGCTGCCGAGCACCACCCGGGCCGAGATCGACCGTCCGTCGGCGAGGACCACCCCACTGGCCGCGCCGGAGTCCACCGTCACCGCGCTCACTGCGGCGTCCGTGAAGATCCGCGCCCCGGCCGCGCGGGCCGCCTCGGCGAAGGTGCGCGAGACCGTGCCCATGCCACCCTCGGCGATCAGCCAGGTGCCGTCCGAGCCGGGCAGCCGGCACATGTTGTGCACCAGGAAGTTGTGCCCGGTTCCGGGGTCGTCGGGGCCGGCGTTCAGCCCGGACAGGCCGTCGGTCACCGCGTACATGCTGACCAGCAGCTCGCTCTTGAACCCGAACCGGCCCAGGTAGTCGGCGACCGACCCGCGTACGAGATCGAGGAAGGTGCTCTGGAGCTGCGGCCGGATGTGCCGGTCGGCGATCTCCTCCACCGAGGCCGGCTCTTCCAGCCAGGCCGGCGCGAGATCGGCGCGAAGCGCGCCGATCTCGCAGGCCAGCGTCTCGTCGGCGGCGACGTCGCGGGCCGAGAAGAACCTCTCCAGCTGCGCGCGGGTGGCCTCGCGGTCGCTGCCGAACAGCAGGTACGGCGAGCCGGCCGGCCCCGGCGTCGGCAGGAAGTAGTGCGGGTCCCGGCGCAGCACCGGGATGTCGACGTCGAGGGTCCGCAGCAGCTCCGGCGGCATCAGGCCGAGCAGGTAGGAGCCGGTGGACTGGCCCAGGCCGGGCACCTTGGGGAAGGGACGCTCGGTTCGGGTGGCTCCGCCCAGCACGCCTGCGGCCTCGACGACGACGACGTCGAGCCCGGCGCGGGCGAGCAGGATCGCGGAGACCAGACCGTTGTGGCCGGCTCCGATGATCACCACGTCGGCGCGGTCGGGAATGGGGGTCATGGTTCGCGAGGCTACCCCGGGGTGGTGGTGACCTGCTTCGGCGAATCGTCCGATAAATACGGCTTAACGGAGTGCGTGGCCGCGAACCCGGCCAGCAGCACCACGTGAAAGAGGTAGAGCCAGAGGCCGACCGCGACCATCGCGCCGATCTCGGTGAACCCGCCGAACGGCACACCCAGATCCAGCGGCAGCGAGCAGAACAGCACGAAGCCGTGCAGGAAACCGGAGAGGTTCGCCGCGGTGAACGAGCCGATCAGGATCGTGGCCAGCCAGGGCGGGCGGCCCGGCGCGACGTAGCGGAACACCCAGATCACCACCGGGGTCAGCACCAGCCAGGCGGCCAGGAAGGAGAGCACCACGCCGAGCACCGACCACCAGCCGCCGCGCAGCCAGAGACTGCTGGTCGTGGGAAGGGCCAGGAACAGGGCGAGCATCAGGGCCGGCGCGGCGGCCAGCAGCGGCAGCCAGAGCAGCCGGCCGCGCCAGCCGACCAGGGACTCGCCCGGCCGGCGCAGTGAGGCGAAGGCGCGGCGCATGCCCTCGCCGTACAGGGTGGCCGGGAGCAGGCTGGCCAGCGCGAGCATCGGGGTGAGGTTGAGGCCGGCGTCGATCAGGGCGGCAAGCGCGCGGGGGGCGCCGATCTCGTCCGGCAGCGCGGTGATGGTCCGGCCGGTCAGCTCGCGGACGCGCTCGGCGCCCACGGCCAGACCGGTGAGCCAGATCGCGAGCAGGGCGACCGGAACCACCGCGATGCCGCTGTAGAAGGTGATGGCGGCCGCGTGCAGCGCGACATCCCGTCCCTGCAGCGGAGCGAACAATTTTCGCACCCTGCCTGGATACCCCGCCGTGGCCTAAGATCTCACGCTCGTGGATCACTTCACGTTTTCGGCGCATCCGACCGAAAGTCAGATACGGACCGCGCTGGCGACGTTCCTGCGCGGCCAGTACCGTCTCGTCCGCGCCGCCGGGGTGCTGATCGTGCTGCTCAGCCTGGTGCCGTTGGTCCTCGAGGGCTCATTCTTCGGGCTGCTGCTGGGCCTGGCCTTCGTGTTCGTGGTGCCGCCGCTCAGCACCTGGATCATGATGCGGATGATCCGTCCGCAGGTGCTCCGGGAGACCCACTACGAGCTGGACGAGCACGGTGTCCGGATGACCAACGACCAGACCGACCAGCTCTTCCGCTGGTCCGGGGTGACGAAGGTGGACCAGGTCGACGGCATGCTGGTCGGCCGGCTCGGCCGCATGTGGATGCTGGTCATCCCGGTCGGCGTGCTGCCGCCCGAGACCGCGTCCGCGGTGACCTCACTCGTGCTCTCCCGGGTCCCGGCCCAGCGCTGAACCGGGTGCGCCCGTCCGGGAAGATGGACCCCATGCGTGACCTCGTCCTGCTCGGCTCCACCGGATCCATCGGCACCCAGGCCATCGACATCGTCCGGCGCAACCCCGGCCGGTTCCGGGTCGTGGCCCTCGGCGCGGGTGGCGGCAACGTCGAACTGCTCGCCGCCCAGGCGCTCGAACTGAACGTCGAGGTGGTCGGGGTCGCCCGCTCCTCGGTCGTGCAGGATCTGCAGCTCGCCTTCTACGCCGAGGCGCAGAAGCGGGGCTACGCCACCGGAGACTTCAAGATCCCGAAGATCGTGGCCGGCCCGGAGGCGATGACCGAGCTGGCCGCGCACCCCTGTGACGTGGTGCTCAACGGCGTGGTCGGCAGCCTCGGGCTGGCGCCCACCCTGGCCGCGCTGGAGAACGGCCGGATCCTCGCCCTGGCGAACAAGGAGTCCCTGGTCGCCGGCGGCCCGCTGGTCCGGCGGATCGCCAAGGAGGGGCAGATCGTCCCGGTCGACTCGGAGCACTCGGCGCTGGCCCAGTGCCTGCGCGGCGGCACCGCGGCCGAGGTACGCCGGCTGATCCTCACCGCGAGCGGGGGAGCGTTCCGGGACCGCCGCCGTGAGGAGTTGGCGAACGTCACACCGGAGGAGGCGCTCAAGCATCCGACCTGGGACATGGGCCCCGTCGTTACGATCAACTCGGCCACCATGGTGAACAAGGCGCTCGAGGTGATCGAGGCGCACGAGCTGTTCGGGGTGGCGTACGACGACATCGAGGTGATGGTGCACCCGCAGTCGGTGCTGCACTCCCTGGTCGAGTTCACCGACGGCTCGACGCTCGCCCAGGCCAGCCCGCCCGACATGCGGCTGCCGATCGCCCTGGCCCTGGCCTGGCCGGAGCGGGTGCCGCAGGCCGCCGCCGCGGTCGACTGGACCCTCGCGCACAACTGGGAGCTGCGCCCGCTGGACGCCGAGGCGTTCCCCGCGGTCGAGCTGGCCAAGGAGGCGGGCCGCACCGGGCGCTGCCGGCCGGCCATCTTCAACGCGGCCAACGAGGAGTGTGTGGCCGCGTTCGTCTCCGGTCGGCTACCTTTCTTGGGCATTGTTGACACGCTGGAGCGCGTGCTCGCGGCGGCCCCGGATTTCGCGGAGCCGGGTACCGTCGAAGACGTGCTTGCCGCGGAGGCATGGGCGCGCGCCCAGGCACAGCAGACAATCGCGACTCTGGCTGAAGGAGCCTGATGCTGTTCTGGCTTGGTGCGGCGGCCTTCGCGCTGACCATCCTGATCTCGGTGAGCCTGCACGAGCTGGGTCACATGATCACCGGCAAGCGCTTCGGCATGAAGGTGACCAAGTACTACGTCGGCTTCGGGCCGACGATCTTCTCCTTCAAGCGCGGTGAGACGGAATACGGGCTCAAGGCGATCCCGCTCGGCGGTTTCTGCAAGATCGTCGGAATGACGCCGCAGGACGACGACGTGGCGCCGGAGGACCAGCACCGGGCCATGTGGCGCTTCCCGGTGTGGAAGCGGACCGTCGTGCTGGCCGCCGGGTCGATCACCCACTTCATGCTGGCGCTGGTCGGCGCCTGGGTGATGGCGATGACCATCGGCCTGCCGAACACGGACATCCCGCAGACCGTCGAGGCGCAGCGTTCCGAGCCCGCCATGATCTATGTCGGCGACTGCATCCGCACCTCGCTGACCGACACCAGTCCCGAGTGCGTCCCGGGCACGGGCAGCGCCAAGGAGGCGCCGGCCAAGGCCGCGGGCCTGCAGACCGGTGACCTGATCACCAAGGTCGGCGCCACACCGGTGACCAACTACGGGCAGCTGACCGATGCGATCCGTGCCCAGCCTGCCGGCCCCACCCCGTTCGAGTACCAGCGGGACGGCGTGCTCGCGACCACCACGGTCGACCTGATCACCGCCGAACGAACCCCGCTGAACGACCCGGAGGGGCCGGTCTCGCAGGTCGCCGTCGCCGGAGTGAGCTGGACCACCGACCAGCCCGCGGTGATCACCTACAACGCGCTCGGCGCGATCCCGGCATCGGGCGACTTCAACTGGTACCTGGTGGAGAACTCGCTCAAGGCGATGGCGCGGATCCCGGAGAAGATCCCCGCGCTGTGGAACTCGATCACCGGTGAGGAACGCGACCCGGACACCCCGATCAGCGTGGTCGGTGCCAGCCGGATCGGCGGCGAGGCCATCGAGAAGGGCGTGCCCGAGGTCTTCTGGCAGGTCTTCATCTCGCTCAACGTCTTCATCGGCCTGTTCAACCTGCTGCCGCTGCTGCCGGTCGACGGCGGGCACATCGCGATCGCCTGGTTCGAGGCGATCCGGTCGCGCCTCTACAAGCTCTTCCGGCGACCCGATCCCGGCCGGGTGGACTACTACAAGCTGATGCCTGTGACCTACGCAGTCATCCTGATCGGTGGCGCTTTCACCCTGTTGACGGTGACCGCCGACATCATCAACCCCATTACCCTTTTCAAGTGAGTGAAGTGAAAGTTATTCACGACGGTGGAGACCATGGGCTTTAACTCGTTCACCTGCAACTCAAGGAAGGTCGTGAATAACTTCCGATGACGACTCCGATCAGCCTCGGCATGCCGGCCGTCCCCCCGCCGCCCCTGGCCCCGCGCCGGCAGAGCCGCCAGATCAACGTCGGGGGCGTGCTGGTCGGTGGCGGGGCGCCGGTCAGCGTGCAGTCGATGACGACCACCCTCACCGCCGACGTCAACTCCACCCTGCAGCAGATCGCCGAGCTCACCGCCGCCGGCTGCCAGATCGTCCGGGTCGCCGTCCCCTCGCAGGACGACGTCGAGGCGCTGCCCGCGATCGCCAAGAAGTCGCAGCTCCCGGTGATCGCCGACATCCACTTCCAGCCGAAGTACGTGTTCGCCGCGATCGACGCCGGCTGCGCCGCGGTCCGGGTGAACCCCGGCAACATCCGCCAGTTCGACGACAAGGTCAAGGAGATCGCGAAGGCGGCCTCCGACACCGGCACCCCAATCCGGATCGGCGTCAACGCGGGCTCGCTGGACAAGCGGCTGCTGGAGAAATACGGCAAGGCCACCGCCGAGGCGCTGGTCGAGTCGGCGCTCTGGGAGTGCTCGCTCTTCGAGGAGCACGGCTTCCGCGACATCAAGATCTCGGTGAAGCACAACGACCCGGTCGTCATGATCCGGGCGTACCGTCTGCTCGCCCAGCAGTGCGACTACCCGCTGCACCTCGGCGTGACCGAGGCCGGCCCGGCGTTCCAGGGCACGATCAAGAGCGCGGTGGCGTTCGGTGCCCTGCTCGCCGAGGGCATCGGCGACACGATCCGGGTCTCGCTCTCGGCCCCGCCGGTCGAGGAGATCAAGGTCGGCAACCAGATCCTCGAGTCGCTGGGCCTGCGCGAGCGTGGCCTGGAGATCGTCTCGTGCCCGTCGTGCGGGCGCGCCCAGGTCGACGTCTATACGCTCGCCGAGCAGGTCACGGCCGCTCTGGAGGGCTTCCCGGTGCCGCTGCGGGTGGCCGTGATGGGCTGCGTCGTGAACGGTCCCGGCGAGGCGCGCGAGGCGGACCTCGGGGTTGCGTCCGGCAACGGCAAGGGCCAGATCTTCGTCAAGGGCAAGGTCATCAAGACGGTGCCCGAGTCGATCATCGTGGAGACGCTGGTCGAGGAGGCGCTGCGGCTGGCCGACGAGATGGGCGCCGATCTGCCCGACGAGCTGCGCGAGCTGCTGCCCGGCCCGACGGTCACCGTGCACTGACGTCCCACCGCAGCTCCGTGTGGATCTCGCGGCCGCCGCGCGGCGCGAGATCCACCCGGAGCCGGGTCAGAACAGAATGGTCGCGAACGAGCCGGCCGACACGAAGCCGCACCGCTGGTACACCCGGCGTGCGGCTTTGTTGTAGTCGTTGACGTAGAGGCTCACGGTCGGCGCCACCCGGCGCAGCGCGTCGGCCACCACCGCGGCCATGGCGGCGGTTGCCAGGCCCCGCCCCCGGTACTCCGGGTGGACCCAGACACCCTGCACCTGCGTGGTCCGGTGGGTGATGATCGCCAGCTCGGCCTTGAAGATCACCTGGTCGCCGGCGAACCGTGCGTAGGCCCGCTTGCCCTTCACCAGCTCGGCGATCCGCCGCCGATATCCGCGGCCCCCGTCGTCCAGCAGCGGCGAGACGCCGACCTCCTCGGTGTACATCGCCACCGCCGCCGGGAAGAGCTGATCGACCTCGCCGGAGCGGACCAGCCGCACCTGCGGGTCGGGGCGGACCAGCGGATCGCGGTCGGTGACCAGCAGGGGCTGGTTCGACCGCACGTCGCGGGCCGGCCCCCAGTGGCCGCCGAGCCGCTCCCAGAGGTCCAGGACGGCCTCGGAGCGGCCGATGATCGACGAGCAGATCCGCGGGTCCGCGCCGAGCAGATCGGCGAACGCGGCGGTCGCGGCCGGAGTGGCGCCGACCGGCACCAGATGCGCCCCGGACCAGATGATCGACTCGATGCGGCGGGCCGGCTCATAGCCGTAGATGCGTCCGTCGGAACGCCACCAGTTGAGCCCGTGCGAAGCCACCCGCTCCGCGATCTGAGCGCCCGCATAGGGGTCGGCGTCCAGGATCCGCTCGACCGCAGCGCGCTCGGGCTCCCCGAGCTGCCGAATGGGCACCGTCAACACAGGTACCAGATTGCCAGATCCGAGCCGTCCGACACGTACCGCAACCCTGCCTTCCCAGAAACCCTTGCCGACGACTGTTCGCCGATATATCGTCTAACTATCGCCAACAGAACGGAGAAGGTCATGAGGTACATGCACGACGGACAGCGTGGGCACGGACGCGGCGGTTGGATCGGCGAGGCGCGCCGGCGCGGCTTCGGCTTCCCGCCCGGATTCCCCTTCGGTCCCGGCGGTCCAGGCGGCCCCGGCTTCCCCCCGCCGGATTTCGGCCGCCACGGCCCCCGGCGCGGCGGCCGCGGCTCCCGGCAGAATGTGCGGCCCGCCATCCTGGCGCTCCTCCTGGAGCGCCCGATGCACGGTTACGAGATCATTCAGGAGCTCGACGCCCGCACCAACGGCATCTGGCGGCCCAGCCCCGGCTCGGTCTACCCGACGCTGCAGCTGCTCGAGGACGAAGGCCTCATCGAGGCCACCGCCGAGGGCAGCCGCAAGAGCTACCAGCTCACCGCCGACGGCCGCCCCGAGGCGGAGGCCGCCGCGCAGAACCCGCCGTGGGCGCAGTTCGGCGACGACGCGATGTCGCAGGTGCAGGACTTCCGCGACGCGGCGGTCGGCATCATGAGCGCCCTCAAGCAGGTCGGTTTCACCGGCACGGCCGAGCAGCGCCAGAAGGCGCTCGACGTGCTCAACGAGACCAAGCGCAAGCTTTACGCCATCCTCGCCGACGGCGAGTAGACCCCCATCACCAACGCACCCGAGGGCTCTCCCTCGGGTGCGTTTCCTTTTCTGTACGAGCGTGAGGAGGCCCGGGCTCACAGCGCCTTGTAGTAGTGGACCAGCGGCAGCGGCGTGAAACCCGCCTTCTCATAGGCCGCCCGCGCCGGGGCGTGGCCCGGGTCGCCGCCGGTGCCGATGCCGGCCAGTGTCAGGCCGGCCTTGCGCATGTGCTCCAGGGAGTGCTCGATCAGCGCGGCCGCGATGCCCCGCCGCTGGAACTCCGGGTCGACGGCGATCATCTCGATCTCGCCGGTCGAGGCGGCCTCGTCGAAGATCGATGTGGCGAAGCCCGCCGGGCGCCCGTCGGCCACCGCCACCCAGGTGTGCTCGGCGTGCTCGGTGCAGGTGCGCGTGACGTCGCGCGCCTGGGAGGCCAGCCAGTCCGGATAGGCGCGCAGGAAGATCTCGCGACCGAGCACCTTCTCGAAGGACTCGAAGACGGGCGCCCACGCGCGCAGCGAGAACTCGACGATGGCGTCGACGTCAGCGGGGCTGAAGGCTCTGATCTCGACCGGCATGTCCCCAGCGTGCCATCGGCGTCAACGGATTAACCGGTGCGGCCCAGCGCGGTGATCAGCGAAGACAGGGCTGCGGCGCCGCCGCGTTCCAGCTCGGGGGTGGGGATCAGCGCCATGACCGGGACGGTGATGCCGGCGTCCGCATAGGCCTGGACGCGGTCGCGGCACTGCTCGGGCGAGCCGTGCACGATCAGCTCGTCGACCAGCTCGTCCGGGATCGCGGCGAGGGCGCCCTTGCGGTCGCCCGACTCCCACGCCTGCCACATCGGGGTCAGCACGGCCTCGCGGCCGAGCCAGCGATGGAAGGCGGCGTACGCCGGAACCGTCAGGTACGACGTGATCATGCGGCGCCCCACGGTCCGGGCGTAGCCGGCGTCCTCGGTGGGGATGACGAAGATCCGGGCGGCCACCTCGAAGCCGGGCTCGGCCTCCTTGGTCTCGGCCAGGGCGGTGGCGACGTCCGTGGGGGAGAGCCAGTTGAGGATCACCCCGTCCGCCTCGGCGGCGGCGAGCCGCAGCATCTGGGGGCGCAGCGCCGCGAGCATGAGCTGCGGCGGGGTGGCCGGCGGCCGCTCCAACCGGAAGCGCTTGACCCGGAACGTGTCGAACTGCTTGTCGACCAGCTCACCGGCGAGGGCGGCGCGCAGGAAACGCAACATGTCGCGGCTGCGGGCGAACGGCCGGACGAAGTCGGCGGCGTTCCAGTCGCCGGACACGACCGGCGAGGAGGCGCCGATGCCGAACTGGAAGCGGCCGGGCGCGGTCTCGGCCAGCGCCGCCGCGGTCATCGCCAGCAGGCCCGGGCCCCGGGTGAAGACCGGGGCGATCGCGGTGCCGAGCCGCAGCCGGGGCTCCCACGCGGCGGCCAGGGCCAGCGGGGTGAAGGCGTCGGTGCCGGCCACCTCCGCCGACCAGACGTCGGTGAAACCCGCATCGGCCAGGGCCGAGTAGACGGCGGCGTGCTCGGCGAGCGAGACGCCACTGAGCGGCACGGTCATGCCCCAGCGCATCGACATGTCCTTGATCCTGCCCGTAGGTGCCAGGTGTGTCCACCGACTCGGTGGCATCCACCCGGCACCTGACACGGGCGTCTCAGCTCACCGTGGAGCGGGTCCGCCAGGCGGTCGCAAACGACGTACGCGTGTTGGTGCGCAACAGCGAACCCTCGTAGATGCGGGCGCCGACGGCGAGCAGGAGGGCCGCGGTGAGTGCCAGGACCACCAGCGCCGCGTACGGCTCCCAGCCGGCCGCGTCGCCCTGGAAGATCCGGATCGGCATCGCCATCGGGGAGGAGAACGGGAAGTAGGACAGGAACTGCAGGGCCGCGGCGTTGTCCCGGAGGAAGAGGACCGCGAAGAACGGGATCAGCACGATCATCTGCACGGTCCCGGAGGTGCTGCCGAGGTCTTCCTGACGGGCGGCGAGCGCGCCCGTGCCGGCCCAGATGGTGGCCAGCATGACGAAGCCGAGCACGAAGAACGGCAGGAACCAGCCGATGGCCGGCCGCAGGGCGTCGAGCAGGCCGGCGTCGAGGTCGGTCACCGTCACGCCCACCAGCGCGATCAGCGCCAGCAGTGCGGTCTGTGCGAAGGCGAGCAGGGTCATCGCGGCGACCTTGCCGCCGAGCAGGGCCCGGCTCGGGATGCTGGACACCAGGATCTCGACGATCCGGGTCTGCTTCTCCTCCACCACGCTCTGGGCGATCTGCAGTCCGAAGATCAAGGAGGTGATGTAGCAGAGCATCGCGATGGCCAGCGGCACGAAGATCGCCAGGGCCGGGTTGAACGGCGGCGCGTCGAGCAGCTGGACCGGCGGCGCGGTGCTCAGCGCGTCGACCACCTCGCCCGGCGCGTCCTCCAGGGCGATCACCGTGGGCCCGGCGACCACCGCGGCCTCCACGTCGCCGTCGCGCACCAGCTGCTCGGCGGCCGCGGTGTCGGCGACCTGCTGGACCTCCAGCCCGGCCTGCTCCAGGGCCGCCACCGAGGCGGTGTCGGTCACCGCGACCTTGGTCGGGCCGCTCTCCAGCATGGCCGGGATGGCGATCGACGCGATCAGGATGACCAGGAACGACACGGTGCTGAAGAGGAACGCCTTGTCCCGGAGCTTGGCCCGGAGCTCGCGGCCGGCGACCAGCCGGGCGGCTGCGAAGGTAGTCACTGGATGACCTCTCGGAAGATCTCGGCGAGGGTGGGGCGGACCGGGGTGAACGCGCGAACCGGGCCACGGTCCAGGGCGGTCCGCAAAACCTTCTGGTCGTCGGTTGCCGGGTCCAGGTCGATGACGGCGCGCGGGCCGTCCAGCTCGACCATGGTCACGCCGGGTTCGTCACGCAGCCAGCCGGCGTCACCGTCGACCTCGACCGAGTAACGCGGCAGTGCGTACTGCTCGCGCAGGTAGGCGCGGCTGCCGGCGGCCCGGATGGTGCCGTCGGCGATGATCACCAGGTCGTCGCAGAGGCGCTCGACGAGGTCCAGCTGGTGGCTGGAGAAGAGCACCGCGGCGCCGGCCGCGGCGCGTTCGCGCAGCACCGCCACGACGGTGTCGGCGGCCAGCGGGTCCAGGCCGGAGAACGGCTCGTCCAGGACCAGCAGCCGCGGGTCGTGGACCAGGGCGGCGGCGATCTGCACCCGCTGCTGGTTGCCGAGCGACAGCTTCTCGACCTGGTCACCGGCGCGTTCGCCCAGCTCCAGGCGCTCGAGCAGGGTCGTGGTGCTGCGGCGCGCGTCGGCGACGCTCATCCCGTGCAGCCGGCCCAGGTAGACGATCTGCTCGGCGACGGTCATCTTCGGGTAGAGCCCGCGCTCCTCCGGCATGTAGCCGAAACGCTGCCGGGCCTCCCGGGTGATCGGGGTGCCCTGCCAGGTCACCGAGCCGGAGTCGGCGGCGAGCACGCCCAGGATGATCCGCATCGTGGTGGTCTTGCCGGCGCCGTTCGCGCCGACGAAGCCGGTCAGGCGGCCGGCCTCCACCGCGAACGACACGTCCTTGAGGACCTGCCGGTCGCCGAAGGACCGGTTGACGGTATCGACGTTGAGGACGGTGGTCATGTGATCACGCTAGACGCCGATCGATGTCTGCGTCGTCCGGCCGGAGAACGACCCCGGGGGGTCATCCTTGCGAAGGACGGACCACCCCCAGCTCGTACGCGAGGACCACCGCCTGCGTCCGGTCCCGCGCCCCCAGCTTCATCAGCACCCGGCTGACGTGCGTCTTCACCGTGGTCTCACCCAGGTGCAGCTCGGCCGCGATCTCCGCGTTGGTGGCCCCGCCGGCGAGCAGCACCAGCACCTCGTGCTCGCGGGGCGTCAGCTCGTCCAGCCGTATCCCCGGTTCCGGGCCGCGTGCCCGGGGCGCGCTGAACTCGGCGATGACCCGGCGGGTGACGGCCGGCGCCAGCAGGGCGTCGCCGGCGGCGATCACCCGGACCGCCTCGGTGAGCGCCTCCGGCGTGCCGTTCTTCAGCAGGAACCCGCTCGCGCCGGCCTGCAGGGCGGCGAACAGGTAGTCGTCGCGGTCGAAGGTGGTGAGGATCAGCACCGACGGCCCGCCCTCGGCGGCGATCCGGCGGGTGGCCTCCAGCCCGTCGACGCCGGGCATCTCCACGTCCATCAGCACCACGTCGGGCCGCAGCCGCAGCGCCATCTCGGTGGCCTGGTTGCCGTCGGCGGCCTCGCCGACCACGGTGATGTCGTCCTCCATCTCGAGGATGACCCGGAAGCCGGTGCGGACCAGCTGGTGGTCGTCGGCGAGCAGGACGCTGATCGTCATCGCGGCGCTCCCGCGCTGGTCAGGGCGGGGGTGTACGGCAGGCGAGCACGCACCCGGTACCCCCCGCTGCTGCGCGGTCCGTGTTCGAGCTCCCCGTCGTGCACCGCCACCCGCTCCCGCATGCCGATCAGTCCCATCCCGCCGGCCGCACCGGGCGCCCCGCCCCGCCCGTCGTCGGTGACGTCCAGTTCCAGGTTCCCGGTGAGGTAGCGGACCCGGATGTCCAGCGTGCCGGCGTTCGCGTGCTTGAGGGTGTTCGTCACCGCCTCCTGCACGATCCGGTACGCGGCCTGCGACACCGAGTCGGGCACCGGCACCGGGTCACCGTAGACCGCGTAGTGCACGGTCATCCCGGCCTCCCGCGCGTTGTCGGCGATCTCCGGGATCCGGTCGATCCCCGAGGCCGCGGCGTCGGTGGTCGCCCCGGAGGCGCGCAGCGCGCCCAGCATCCGCCGCAGCTCGTCGACCGCGGTGCGGGCGCCCTCCTCGATCGCGGTGAGCGCGGACCGGGCCCGGGCCGGGTCCTTGTCCAGCGCGCGCCGGCAGGCGGAGGCCTGGATGCCCATGACCGACACGTGGTGGGCCACCACGTCGTGCAGCTCGCGGGCGATCCGGACCCGCTCGCCGATGACGGCGCGCTCGGCGACCGCCTCCTGCGCGGCCCGCAACTCGGCGGCCTGAGTCTCCAGCTGGTGCCGGCGGTGGGCGCTGCCCCAGGCGGCGTCGCCGACCAGATAGACCGAGCCGAAGAACATCACGTTGAGGCCGTAGGTGTTGAAGACCATCGACCAGAGGGCCGGGAGCTCGCCCGAGGCGCCGGTGAACTCGGAACTCGTGATCTTGTCGTAGGAGGTCACCAAGGCGATGGTGAGCCAGGTGAACATCGCCGCGATGATCGCCAGGCGCAGGATCCGGGACCGCTGCCGGTTCGGGCCCCAGGCGCCGAGTGTGTAGATCGCGGCGTAGAGCGCGTACGACGTGACCTGCTGCTCCTGGGCGCCGCGGACCTGGCCGCCGATGAAGAGCACCGACATGATGATCGCGACCGCCTCCGGCCGGCGGCGGCGCCAGACGAGCGGCAGAGTGGTGCCCACCGCCCAGGCGAGCTGTTCCAGCCGGGTCGGGGAGTCTTCGCTGTGCAGGATGCCCACGCTGCGGGAGAGGAACAGGTTCAGGACCGCGAGGGTGACCACCCCGAGCCCGATCCAGAGGTCGTTGCGGCGCTGGGCGGCGGTCGGACCCGGCCGCCGCCACTCCTCGACAGTCCACGCAGGCATGGCTTGACGATTGCACGGTGCCGGGAGCGGCGGCCAGGCCGGGTCAGGGGGCGGAGGGGGATCGCTCCGGGCGGGGTGCCGGGTAATAGCGGGTGGCGCCGAGGTCGCGCCGGGTCTGGGTGGGGATCGTGGCGTCCTCGCCGGGCCCGAGTTTCCCGCCGAGGTCGGCGATCCGCCGGTGCGCGGCGGCCAGCCGGTCCTCCAGCGTCACGATGCGGCAGGCGGCGGCGAGCGGAAACCCCTCGTCGAGCAGCTGCCGGACGCGGGCGGCGAGGTCGAGCTGGTGCAGGGAGTAGCGGCGGTGGCCGCCGTCGGAGCGTTCCGGCTCGACCAGGCCGGCGTCGTCCAGGCTGCGGAGAAAAGCCGGGGTCACGCCGATCAGCTCGGCGGCGCGGCCCATGCTGTACGTCGGTGCGTCTCGGTTCATGATCCTCCGGGGGGAAATAGTCCAGGGCCCCGGCGGGTAACCGGGGCCCTGGCTTTTCAATTCTTGTGCCGATCTCTGTCGGCGCATGTGGTCGACGGGCTGCGTGCCGCTAGCAGTCGACCAGAGTGATGGGCATCGGCTGCGATCACCTCTTGTCGGTTCGGGGACGTCGTGATTACGCGTTGCTGCGGTATCTCGTCCTCCTTCTCCAACTCAGCGACTGTGCCAGTTGCAGTGCCGGCCGTGGCCGACAACTCAAATGTAGGCCTGCCGACAGCAGATTTCTAGAGTCGCCGCTGTAGATTTTTTAGCCGAAAAGTCTGACTGAGCTGCGGAAACGTTCTCGTTCATCGATGCCTTGGAGGCCGGCGGCGCGGGGGTGGGCGCATGCGCGCGAGGACGCGCTGGAAGAGAGAGGTGACCGCACCCCGCGCCGCCGCGGGAGGGCTGTCCGAGCAACCCTGGCCTGGATCCAGGCTCGCACCGGGCCCGGTGCCCGGCAACGCAATTAACGCTCGTCATTGACGCCTGTAACACCACGGCGAGATCATCACGGCATCGCGTGGCTCAGGTCACACCCCTGCGGGCAAGGGAGCACTCAGATGAGCGCTGATCCAGGCATCGCCTCCACTACCGACGAAGAACGTCTCGCCCAGCTCGGTTACAAACAGGAACTGCACCGCCGGCTCTCCGGCTTCTCCAACTTCGCCGTCTCCTTCTCGATCATCTCCATCCTGGCCGGTGCGATCACCTCGTACGGGATCGCGATGACCGCCGGCGGCCCGATGGCCATCACGCTGGGCTGGCTGTTCGTCGGCATCATGGTGACCTTCGTGGCGCTGGCGATGGCCGAGGTCTGCTCCGCCTATCCGACCGCCGGTGCCCTGTACTGGTGGGCCGCCGCCCTGGCCAAGCGCAACAAGGCGGCCTGGGCATGGTTCATCGGCTGGTTCAACTTCCTCGGCGAGGTCGCGGTGACCGCCGCGATCGACTTCGGCGCCGCGATCACCACCTCGGCGTTCCTCAGCCTCGCCTTCGACATGGAGGTGACGACCGGCCGGACGTTCCTGATCTTCCTGGTCATCATCGTGGTGCACGGCCTGCTGAACACCTTCGGCGTGAACCTGGTCCGGGTGCTCTCCGACGTCAGCGCCTGGTGGCACCTGGTCGGCGTCGCGGTGATCGTGGGTGTCCTGGCGATCGTGCCGGACCAGCACAAGCCGATCTCCGAGGTCTTCTTCGAGGTGCAGAACGCCACCGGCTTCACCTTCGCCGGGGCGAGTGTCTACGCGGTGCTCATCGGTCTGCTGATGGCGCAGTACACGTACACCGGCTATGACGCCTCGGCGCACGTCGCCGAGGAGACCCACGACGCCGCCCGGGCCGCGCCCCGCGGCATCGTGTTGTCCGTGGTGGTCTCGGTGCTCGCCGGTTTCGTCCTGCTCTTCGCGATCACCTGGTCCATCCAGGACTACGAGGGCGCGCGGACCAGCGACCTGGGCCTGCCGCCCGCGCAGATCTTCATCGACGCGGTCGGCCACGACACCGGTACGTTCCTGCTGCTCATCTGCATGGTGGCGCAGTGGTTCTGCGGCATGGCCTCGGTCACCGCCAACTCCCGGATGTCCTACGCGTTCGCCCGTGACGACGCGCTGCCCGGGTCGCGGATCTGGAAGAAGGTCAACCCCCGCACCGGTACGCCGACCAACTCCATCTGGCTCTGCGTCACCCTCTCCGCGCTGCTGGTGCTGCCGTCGCTGTGGAACACCACCGCCTACCTGGCGGCCACCTCGATCGCGGTCATCGGCCTCTACATCGCCTACGTCGGCCCGGTGCTGCTGCGCCGGCTGAACCCCGACTTCGTGCCGGGCCCGTGGAACCTGGGCCGGTGGAGCGCGCCGGTCGGATGGATCGCCATCGTCTGGGTAGGTGTGATCTGCGTGCTCTTCGTCCTGCCCACGGCGAGCCCGATCACCGCGTCGACGTTCAACTACACGATCGTCGCGGTGGCGGTGGTGCTCGGCGCGGCCGCGATCTGGTGGTTCGCCAGCGCCCGGAAGTGGTTCACCGGGCCGAAGCAGAACCTGATCGAGAAGGCCGCGCACGGCGAGCAGACCATGCCGTCCGGCAACGACTGATAGGACTGACCCATGGATCTCGAGGAACTCGACGTATCCGTCGACAACGGCAGCATCGACACCGTCCTGCTGGCCCTCACCGACATGCAGGGCCGTCTCCAGGGCAAACGGCTGCACGGCCGGTACTTCCTGGACGAGGTGGTGTCCGGCGGCAGCGAGGGCTGCAACTATCTGCTCGCCGTGGACGTCGACATGAACACCGTCGACGGGTACGAGATGTCCTCCTGGTCCACCGGCTACGGCGATTTCGTGATGCGGCCGGACTTCGCCACGCTGCGCCGCGTCCCGTGGCATCCCGGCACCGCGCTGGTCCTCGCCGACCTCACCGACACGGCGGGCCAGCCGGTGCCGGCCTCGCCACGGCAGATCCTGCGCCGCCAGCTGGACCGGCTGGCGGCGCACGGCCTGACCGCGTACGCGGGCACCGAGCTGGAGTTCATCCTCTACCGGGACTCCTACGAGCAGGCGTTCAAGAAGAACTACCACGACCTGGTCCCGGCGAATCAGTACAACGTGGACTATTCGATCCTTGGCACCTCCCGGGTCGAGCCGATGCTGCGGCGCATCCGCAACGAGATGTACGGCGCGGGCCTGCTGCCGGAGAGCGCCAAGGGCGAGTGCAATTTCGGTCAGCACGAGATCGCCTTCCGGTACGCGGACGCGCTCACCGCCGCCGACCACCACGTGATCTACAAGAACGGGGCGAAGGAGATCGCCGCCCAGGAGGGCATGGCGCTCACCTTCATGGCGAAGCCGAACGAGCGGGAGGGCAACTCCTGCCACATCCACTTCTCGCTGCGCGGGCGGGACGGGAAGTCGGCGATGCTCGGCGACGGCCCGGCCCACCTGAGCGACACCGGACAGCGGGTGCTGGCCGGGCTGCTCGCCACGATGCGCGAGCTCAGCCTGCTCTTCGCGCCGAACATCAACTCGTACAAGCGGTTCCAGCCGGGGTCGTTCGCGCCGACCGCGCTGCGCTGGGGCGTCGACAACCGGACCTGCGCGCTGCGGATCGCCGGGCACGGCCAGGGGATGCGGGTGGAGAACCGGGTGCCGGGCGGGGACGTCAACCCGTACCTGGCGATCGCCGCCCTGATCGCCGGCGCGCTGCACGGGATCGAGAACGACCTGACGCTGGAGGAGGAGTTCGCCGGCAACGCCTACCAGGACGAGTCGGCGGAGCGGGTCCCGACGACACTGCACGAGGCGGCCGGGCTGTGGGCGGGCAGCGCGGTGGCCGAGGCCGCGTTCGGCGCCGACGTGGTCGCCCACTACGCGAACATGGCGCGGGTCGAACTGGCCGCCTACGACGCGGCGATCACCGACTGGGAGCTGCGCCGCGGATTCGAGCGCCTCTGAGTGTGTGTGAAGAACCGAAAACCCACACACCAGAGAGGATGATCAAGCCGTGACTGACGTGATCAACCCGGCCACCGCGGAAGTGCTCACGACCGTACCGTCGCTGGGTTTGGAAGAGACCGACGCGGCGATCGAGCGCGCGCGCGAAGCCTTCGTCTCGTGGCGCGAGGTCGCGCCCGGGGAGCGGGCGCGACTGTTGCGCCGGTTCGCGGCGCTGGTGGACGAGCATCTCGAGGAGCTCGCGCAGCTGGAGGTGCGCAACGCCGGTCACACCGTCGGCAACGCGCGGTGGGAGGCGGGCAACGTCCGCGACGTCCTGAACTACTACGCGGGCGCGCCGGAGCGGCTGTCCGGCCGGCAGATCCCGGTGCCGGGCGGGCTCGACGTGACGTTCCACGAGCCGCTCGGCGTGGTCGGGATCATCGTGCCGTGGAACTTCCCGATGCCGATCGCCGGCTGGGGCTTCGCCCCGGCGCTGGCGGCCGGCAACACGGTGGTGCTCAAGCCCGCCGAGCTGACCCCGCTGACCGCCATCCGGCTGGCCGAAATCGGACTGGAGGCGGGCCTGCCGGAGGGCGTCTTCCAGGTGCTGCCGGGCAAGGGCAGCGTGGTCGGGCAGCGGTTCGTCACCCATCCCGCGGTGCGCAAGGTCTGCTTCACCGGCTCCACCGAGGTGGGTAAGTCGATCATGGCCGGCTGCGCCGACCAGGTGAAACGCGTGACCCTCGAGCTGGGCGGCAAGAGCGCCAACATCGTCTTCGCGGACGCCGACCTGGAGGCCGCCGCCGCGGCGGCGCCCGGCGCGGTCTTCGACAACGCCGGCCAGGACTGCTGCGCGCGGTCCCGCCTGCTGGTTCAGGAGTCGGTGTACGACAAATTCCTCGGCCTCCTCGAACCCGCGGTGCGGGCGTTCCGTGTCGTCGACCCGGCCCGCGCCGACGCGGAGATGGGCCCACTGATCTCCTCCGGACAACGGGAGAGCGTGCGCTCGTACCTCGACGGCGCCGACGTCGCGTTCCGCGGCACCGCGCCGGAGGGCGCGGGCTGGTGGTTCCCGCCCACCGTGCTGCTGGCGCACTCGACCGCCGACCGGCACTGGCGCGAGGAGATCTTCGGGCCGGTCGTCTCGGTGCTGCCGTTCCGGGACGAGGCCGAGGCCGTCCGGCTGGCCAACGACACCGAATACGGACTGTCCGGCTCGGTGTGGACCCGGGACGTGGGCCGCGCGCTGCGCATGTCGCGGGCGGTCGAGACCGGGGCGCTGAGTGTCAACAGCAACTCGTCGGTGCGCTACTGGACCCCGTTCGGCGGGATGAAGCAGTCCGGCCTCGGCCGTGAGCTGGGCCCGGACGCGCTGTTGTCGTTCACCGATGTGAAGAACGTCTTTATCGCGATGGGGGATTGAGTGGAGCGTTTGCAGGACCGGGTCGCCGTGATCACCGGCGCCGGCAGCGGTATCGGGCTGGCCACCGCCCGGCGGTTCGCCGCCGAGGGTGCCTTCGTGGTGTGCGCCGACATCTCCGCGGAGGCCGGCAAAGCGGTCGCAGAGGAGGTCGGCGGCGAGTTCGTGGCCTGTGACGTCAGTGTGGAGGAGCAGGTCCGGGCGCTCTTCGACGGCGTGGTGGAGCGGCACGGCCGGCTGGACATCGCGTTCAACAACGCCGGCATCTCCCCGCCCGACGACGACTCGATCCTGGTGACCGGCATCGACGCCTGGGAACGGGTGCTCAAGGTCAACACGACGAGCGTCTTCTTCTGCTGCAAGTACGCGATCCCGCACATGCAGCGGCAGGGCAAGGGCTCGATCATCAACACCGCGTCGTTCGTGGCCCTGCTCGGTGCGGCCACCTCACAGATCGCCTACACCGCCAGCAAGGGCGGGGTGCTCGCGATGACCCGGGAGCTGGGTGTCCAGTTCGCCCGTGAGGGGGTCCGGATCAACGCGCTCTGCCCCGGGCCGGTGGCCACCCCGCTGCTGATGGAGCTGTTCGCGAAGGACCCGGAGCGGGCCGCCCGCCGGCTGGTCCACGTGCCGATGGGCCGGTTCGCCGAGCCGGAGGAGATCGCGGCCGCGGTGGCGTTCCTGGCGAGCGACGACGCGTCGTTCATGACCGCCTCCCAGTTCGTCGTCGACGGCGGCATCACCGGGGCGTACGTAACGCCGCTGTGATGTTTCGACACCCGTTACCGTGGGAAGGGACCTTCATACGCCCAGCTCCAAGAGGCGTAGGGGTCGAATCCCCGCCCGCACGGGTCGATCCCCGTGTAGGTGGGACAGAAGGGCCCGTCACGCGGCGCCGGTTCTCCGGCGCCGCGCGCCTGTGAAAACGGTGGTGCAATGCGTCCGATCATCGGCATAACCACATACGTATTGCCCGCGAACTGGGGCGTCTGGCGTGACCTGCCCTCCGCGCTGGTCCCGCACGACTACGTCGAGGCGGTCCGGCTGGCCGGTGGCCGGGCGGTGCTGCTGCCGCCCGACGACCTGGACGCCGACGTGCTGGGCCGGCTGGACGGCCTGCTGCTGTCCGGCGGCCCGGACGTGGACCCGGCGCACTACGGCGCCACGACCGAGCCGCTCACCGTCACCCACCCCGAGCGGGACGCGGCCGAGCTCGTGCTGCTGCGCGCGGCCCTCGATCGGGACCTGCCGATCCTCGGCGTCTGCCGCGGCATGCAGCTGCTCGCCGTCGCGGCCGGCGGTTCGCTGCACCAGCACCTGCCCGACCTCGTCGGTCACGAGAAACACCGCCCGGCCCCGGGGGAATACGGCGAGCAGACCGCCACGTTCGTGCCAGGAAGCCGGATCGCCGCGCTGCTGGGCGACGACGCCACCATCAACTGTTTCCACCATCAGGGTGTCGCGGACGCCGGCCCGCTGACCGTCACCGGTCGGGCCGTGGACGGTGTTCCGGAGGCGATCGAGGACGCGGAACGGCGGTTCGTCCTCGGCGTCCAATGGCATCCCGAGGTGAGCCGGGACCAGCGGCTCTTCGGAGCACTGGTCGCGGCGGCAACCGGAGACTAGGAGGAACCCGCCACATGCGCAGACCGCTGATCGGGCTCACCGCGTACGCCGAGCATGTGCAGTACGGCCATCACGACCTGATAGCCGGCGTGCTCCCGATGACCTACGTGAAGGCGGTGCACGCCACTGGCGGGCGAGCCGTGCTGATCACACCCGACGACCCCGGCGCCGACGTGCTGGAGTCGCTCGACGGGATCGTCTTCACCGGCGGCGGTGACGTCGACCCGGCGAACTACGGCGCGACGCCGCACCCGGCGACCGAGCCGGACAAGGTGCGCGACGCCGCCGAGCTGATGCTGATGCGCGCCGCGCTCGAGGCCGACCTGCCGATCCTGGGAGTGTGCCGGGGCATGCAGGTGATGGCCGTGGCGACCGGCGGCACCCTGCACCAGCACCTGCCCGACGTGGTCGGCCACGAGCGGCACCGGGCCGCCACCGGCACCGACCCGCTGGCCGCCGACGCCTCCGACTACGGCCGCCACGACGTGGTCGTCGACGAACGGAGCCGGGCGCACGGCTACTTCGGCCGCTGCCTGACCGTGAACTCGTTCCACCACCAGGCGGTCGACGACCCGGGCGAGTTCGTGGCGACCGGCTGGTGCCCGGACGACCGGGTCATCGAGATCATCGAGCATCCGGGCCGCTCCTTCGCCCTCGGCGTGCAGTGGCATCCGGAGCGCACCCCGGATCTGCGGTGCTTCGCGGCACTGACCGAGGCGGCCAGCCGGATCGGCTCGGTCGCGGCCGCCGCCTGACACGCGTCGATCTTCGCTGATGGCTGACGGCCGTCGCCCGTTTCGCGGTGCTACCGTGCCTCCGGGCCGGGTTTTCCACCGGCCGGCGAGACCCGTGGGAGGCATGGATGGGTGCCCTGCCGAGCCGGCTGCGCATCGCCTTCGAGCGCGGCGGCGAGATGGGCACGCGGATGTCCACTCTGGACTGGGCCGGCACGCCGCTCGGTGAGCCGTCGACCTGGCCGGACGCGCTGGTCGACGCGGTCGTCACGATGCTGGCGTCGCGGGCGCAGATCATCATCTTCTGGGGGCCGGAGTTCACCGCGCTCTACAACGACGCGTACATCCCGGCGCTGGGCAGCAAGCATCCCCGCTACCTCGGGCGGCCGGGCAGCGAGCTGTGGGCGGAGACCTGGGAGCTGCTGCGGGAGCTCTTCGACGGGGTGATCGCCGAGGACCGGTCGTACTACGCGGCCGACCACCCGTTCTTTCTGGAACGGCACGGGTTCCTGGAGGAGTCGTACTTCGACGTCTCGTACGACCCGATCCGGGACGGGGACGGCACGCCCCGCGGGGTGCTGTGCATCGTGTCGGACACCACCGGCCGTGTGCTGGGGGAGCGCCGCGTGCGTACGCTCAGCGCCCTCGGCCGGCGCCTGGCCGACTCGCCGAACCAGGACGCGCTGGTCGCCGAGGCCGCGGCGGTCCTCGGGGAGAACGCCGCCGACGTGCCGTACGCCGCGCTCGTGCTGGACGACCCGGCGCCGCACCCGGAGATCCGTGCGGTGATCGACAGCGGACAGCCCGGCCGGGTCGCGCTGCGCGAGCTGGTGGCCGGCCCGGCGCCGTCGGCCGGGGACGAGGCGCTGGTGCTGCCGGTCGGCGCGGGCAAGGAGACGTTCGGCGCGCTGGTCGTCGGGGTCAGCCGGTTCCTCTCGCTGGACGGCGACTACCGCGACTTCCTGGAGCTGGCGGCGGCGCAGATCTCCCGGGCGGTGGCGAACGCGCGGGCCTACGAGCAGGAGCGCCGGCGGGCCGCCGAACTGGCCGCCCTGGACCAGGCCAAGACCAACTTCTTCTCGAACATCAGCCACGAGTTCCGTACCCCGCTGACCCTGATCCTCGGACCGCTGGAGGACCTGCTCGAGGATCCGTCGCTGCCGGCCTCGCGGCGGGACCGGCTGCGGCCGGTCCACCGCAACGGTCTGCGCCTGCTCAAGCTGGTCAACACGGTGCTGGACTTCTCCCGGATGGAGTCCGGCCGGATGCAGGCGGTCTACCGCCCGACCGACCTGGCCGGCCTGACCGCGCGGCTGGTGGGCACCTTCCGGCCGGCCACCGAGCGGGCCGGGCTGGCCCTCACCGTCGACGCGCCCCCGCTGCCGCAGCCCGTGCACGTGGACCGCGAGCTCTGGGAGAAGATCGTCTTCAACCTGCTCTCCAACGCCGTGAAGTTCACCCGTGACGGCGGCGTCGAGGTGCGGGTCCGCTCCGCGGACGGGCACGCGGTCCTCTCCGTGCGCGACACCGGCATCGGCATCTCCGAGGCCGAGCAGGCGCTGCTCTTCGACCGCTTCCACCGGGTCACCGGGGTCTGGTCGCGCAGCCACGAGGGGACCGGCATCGGCCTCGCACTGGTCCGCGAGCTGGCCGAACTGCACGGCGGGACGGTCGAGGTGCGCAGCGAGCCGGGCCGCGGCAGCGACTTCGAGGTCCGGATCCCGTTCGGTACGGGCCACCTGCCCCCGGAGCGCATCAGCGACGATCCGGTGGCCGCCGACTCGGCGCAGTCCCGTCTCTGGGTGGACGAGGCGACCTGGTGGGCCGGTGACGGCCCGGTCCTGCCCGAGCCGGTCCGCAACCGCTCCGGCGGCCGGATCCTGCTCGCCGACGACAACGGCGACCTGCGCGAGCACGTCTCCCGGCTGCTCAGCCCGCACTGGGACGTGGTCACCGCGGCGGACGGCGAGGCGGCCCTGGAGCTGGCCCGCGAGCACCCGTTCGACCTGGTGCTGACCGACGTGATGATGCCCCGGCTGGACGGTTTCGGGCTGATGGCCGCCCTGCGCGCCGACGGGCGTACCCGGGACGTGCCGATCGTGGTGCTCTCCGCCCGGGCCGGTGAGGAGGCCGCGGTGGCCGGCCTCGCGGCCGGCGCCGACGACTATCTGATCAAGCCGTTCTCCACCCGCGAGCTGCTGGCCCGGGTCCGCGCCAACCTGGAGCTCGGCAAACTCCGCCGGGACATCGTCAGCCGGCTGCGCGGGCTGGTCGACGCGGCGGTGGCGCTCAACACCGTGCCGACCACGACCGAGGTGCTCGACGTCGCGGCGCGGCACGTGCTCGCCATGACCTCGGCCGGCCGGGTGGTGCTGACCGCGCCGGAGGCCCGCGCCGAGCGCGACGGCGGCGCCGCCGCCTCCGCCCCGCCGGACACGGTGCTGCCGCTGCCGGACACCGCCGGACCACCGCTGGGCGAGCTGCGGGTCTGGAACGGCGCCGGGGGACCGGCCGATCCGGCGGTGCTCACCCAGCTGGCGCGCCTGGTAGGGCTGCGCCTGGCGAACGCCCGCCTCTACGAGACCGAGCACCGGATCGCCAGCACGCTGCAGCACAGCCTGCTGCCGCAGTCGCTGCCGCGGGTGCCGGGCGCCATCGTGGCGAACCGGTACGTGCCGGGCAGCAGCGAGGCCCGTGTCGGCGGCGACTGGTACGACGTCATCGCCGGCCCCGACGACGAGCTGTTCCTGGTGATCGGCGACGTGGTGGGCAAGGGGGTGCAGGCCGCCGCCGGGATGGGGCAGCTGCGCAACGCGCTGCGGGCGTACGTGCTGGAGGGCTTCGACTGCGGCGCCTCGCTGTCGCGCCTGAACCGGCTGGTCGACACCCTCGGCCGGCGGCAGTTCGCAACCGTCCTCTGTGTGGCCTTCGACCCGCGGAGCCGGCGGCTGCGCTACTCGTCGGCGGGCCACCCGTCGCCGGTCCTGATCGAGCCGGGCCAGATCGGCACGTTCCTCTACGGCGCGGCGCTCGGCCCGCCGATCGGGGCGCTCGGTGACGTCACCTACCCGACCCGCGAGACCTACCTGACCGCCGGCAGCCGGCTGCTGCTCTACACCGACGGCCTGATCGAGGACCGGCAGCAGGGCATCGACACCGCGCTCGCCGAGCTGACCGCCGACGCCGCCAAGCCGACCGAGCACGTCGACGACCTGCTGGAGACGCTGCTGGCGAAGGCGTCCCGGTTCGCCCGCCGCGACGACATCGCCCTGGTCGCGCTCGAGGTCACCGAGCCGCGCGAGTTCCTGCTGCGGCTGCCCGCCGAACCGGGCCGGCTCACCGTGCTGCGCCGCCGCCTGGAGGATTTCCTGGCCGCCCACGGCGTCGCCGAGGCGGACGCCTTCGACCTGGTGGTGGCGGTCTCCGAGGCGGCGGCGAACGCCATCGAGCATCCGCTCGAGCCGGCCGAGCCGGTGATCACCGTCGAGGCGTCGCTCTCCGACGACGCGGTGGTGGTGACGGTCCGCGACACCGGCGGCTGGCGGCCGGCCACCGACGCCGGGTTCCGCGGCCGTGGGCTGGCGCTGATCGGGGCACTCACCGAGCTGTCGGTGCACCGCTCGCCGGAGGGCACCGCGGTGACCCTGCGGCGGCCCTTGACCGAAACGGTCAGGCCGGCTTGAGCCAGGGCTGGTCGCCCAGCCCGGAGATGTCCAGGATGCGGCGGACCCGGGCGGACGGGATGACCTCCAGCGCCCCCGGGTAACGCTCGGCCAGCCGGATCAGCGTGTGGATGGCGGCCGAGTCGAAGAACGTGACCGCGCGCAGGTCGAGCGTGGCACCCTCGGCGCGCTCCGGGGTGGCGGCCTGGAACAGAGCGTCGGCGGTGGCCATGTCGACCTCGCCGGTCACCGTCACGGTGACCCGCCCGTCGTGCATCTCGCCGGCAACCGAGAAAGCCGGGTCCAGCCCCTCTTGATCCACGACAACACGATTTCACAAGCGCTGAGCGGGCGGCAAGGACGGGGCCCGCGCTCCGGGCCGGGCGCCGTGCACGCCGGATAGGCTGTGTTCATGACCGTACGTGCCCCACTAGTGCCGGGTAAGCAGTCGCCCTGGCGTTCGGTCCCGGCTCAGATCGTCCGCCCCGAATACGTGGGCAAGAAACGCCCGCGCGAATGGCGCGGCTCCCACGTGCAGACTCCCGAGACGATCGAGAAGATGCGGATCGCGGGCCGGCTCGCGGCGCAGGCCACCCAGCTGGCCGGCGAGCACTGCAAGCCGGGTGTGACCACCGACGAGATCGACCGGGTGGTGCACGAGTTCCTGCTCGACCACGGGGCGTACCCGTCGACCCTCGGCTACAAGGGCTTCCCGAAATCCTGCTGCACCTCGCTCAACGAGGTGATCTGCCACGGCATCCCGGACTCCACGGTGCTGGAGGACGGCGACATCATCAACGTCGACGTCACGGCGTACCTGAACGGCGTGCACGGTGACACCGACGCCACCTTCTGCGTGGGCGAGGTGAGTGAGGAGGCCCGGCTGCTGGTCGAGCGGACCCACGAGGCGATGATGCGCGGCATCCGCGCGGTCGCTCCCGGCCGCCCGATCAACGCGATCGGCCGGGTCATCGAGGCGTACGCGCGACGGTTCGGCTACGGCGTGGTCCGCGACTTCACCGGGCACGGGATCGGCGAGACCTTCCACTCCGGGCTCTACGTCCCGCACTACGACAACCCGCGGCTGGACACCGTCATGGAGCCCGGGATGACCTTCACCATCGAGCCGATGATCACACTCGGCACCCATGAGTACGAGATCTGGAAGGACGGCTGGACGGTCGTCACCAAGGACCGCCGGTGGACCGCCCAGTTCGAGCACACGCTCGTGGTCACCGACGACGGTTTCGAGATCCTCACCCTGCCCTAGGGGTCAGTCGAAGAGCTCGCCCAGGGTGCCGTCCACCGGGCGGCCCCGGGCGGTCAGCTCCTCCGCCTGATATTTCAGGATGGCGCCGAGTTCCTGCATGTCGGCCGCGGCCAGCCCGGTCCGTTTCACCGCGTCGGCGGCGTTGCGGAAGTAGGTGCGGGTCAGCAGCCCGGCGACCAGGGCGGCGTGCAGCCGGGCCTCGGCCATCAGCACCAGGGCCGCGTCGGTGTCGAACCACTGCGCCAGCCGGACGGCACGGGCGTGCGCCCCGTTGGCGACCGCCCAGTTGTGCCGGGCCAGCCGGCTGAACTCGACCGGGCGCGCCTCGGCGAGCAGGGTCAGGTGCGCCTCACGCTGGTCGGTGAACCAGTCGTCCGGGTCGTGGAGCGGGAACGTCGTGATGAACCCGTCGGCCAGCAGCGGCCAGCGTGAGGTGAGGACCCGGGCCTGGCCCAGCCCGTCCTCACCGGTCATCACCTGCAGCTCGACGGGGGTGCCGTCGACCTTGCGCAGGGCTGGTTTCGGGCCGGTCTTCGGCCGATAGGTCACGACGACGAGGTTCACGTCGCTGCTGTCGGTGTCGTCGCCGTGAGCGACCGATCCGCGCACCCCGATGGCCTGCACGTCGGCCGCCCACCGGGTCTGGATGACGTCGCGGAGCCGGATCGCCAGCGACCCGCGGGCTGAGGTGGTGTCGGGGCCGTCGATCACTCAGTCATTCTCGGCCATGCACCGATCCGAGGAAGCCTTCATCGGCAGCTCTCTCAGCCCGGACGGCCGGGAAATGCCAAGGTCAGCGGTGTGACCTCGGCGATCCGGCGCCACCGGGTGGCGCGAACTGCCGACTCCGTCAAAGCGGACAACGCGTCGTCCCGGTCGGCGTCCTCGGTGACCGGCAGCAGCGTCCGCCATGCCTGGGCGACGCCGTCCTCGACGTGGACGGCCAGTTTCAGCGCGGTCTCCCGGTCGGTGACCTCGAACGGCAGCCGGTAACCGGCCGGCGCCGGTGCGGTGCTGGCCTTCAGCTCGTCGAGCCGGTCGACCAGGCCGTCGCGGCGGACGCGGTGCTGCTGCTCGGCGGTCCGGGCCCGCTCCTGCTCGTCGTCTTCCAGGTGCACGCCGATCAACCCGTAGGCGTAGATCGCCGCCTCCTCGGCGGCGAGCGCCCCGGCCAACTCCTCCATCACGCCGCGAACCCTAACCCGCCGTCAGCGCAGCGCCTCGGCGTGCGTGGCCCGGCACGCCGCGATCGAGCCGACCAGCGCGGCCCGCTCCCTCGGCGCGGTCCGGCACGCGGCCACCGCGTTCTTCTGCCCGGCCTGCTCGGCCTTGCGCAGCTCGGCCGGGGTGTCGCCGTCGGTCGCCGAGACTGACGCCGACGGCGCGGCGACGGCCGACGGCAGCGTGGCGCCGATCAGCCCGGCCAGCTCGGCGGCGTGCGCGCGGTGGTCCTCGGCGAGCGGTGTGAGCCGCGCGCTCAGGTCCGGCTGTGCGGCGATCGCCCGGTCGTACGCGGCGGCCAGCGCCAGTGCCTCGTCCAGCAACGGCTGCAGGGGGTCCGGTTCCGGCTGGGGTTCCGGCTCGTCGTCGAAGATTCCGCAGCCGGCCAGCGCGGCGGCACTCGTCAGAGCACCGGCCGTGGCCAGCACGCGTCGCCGTGTGTGTCCCGTCTCCCACGTCCTCACCGGGCCAAGTCAACACCATGCGTTCGAGCTGCGGTTGGGGTGGTTTCGGTGCGGCGGTGCTCCGGGCCGCCGGCCGGCGCGTTACGCTCAGCGTCAGCCGCGGGGCCGCGAACTGCCCGGCGGCATATAGTCGTTCCCAGCGCAAGCGAGTGAGAGGTCGAGCCCGATGACGCAGCGTGGTCGCGCCGGGGCCCGGCCCGGCGGCCGTCCCGGTGGTCGCCGTAACCGGCCGGAGCCGGAGCCCCGTGTCCCCGCCGCCCCGCGGCTCGACCTGTCCGCCGCCAGGGCGCGGGTGCGTGCCGTGGTCGAGCCGGTGGTCGCCGAGGCCGGTTACGACCTGGAGGACCTCACCCTGTCCCGCGCCGGGCGCCGGCACGTGGTGCGGGTGCTGGTCGACACCGACGGCGGGATCAGCCTGGACGACGTGGCGATCGTCTCCCGGGAGATCTCCGCGGCGCTGGACGCCGCCGAGGAGAGCGGCGGCGACCTGCTGAACGGGGAGTACCAGCTGGAGGTCGGCTCGCCCGGCATCGACCGGCCGCTGACCGAGCCACGGCACTGGCGGCGCAACGTGGGCCGCCTGGTCGCGGTCAACGGTGTGGTCGGCCGCGTGGTGAGCACCGACGAGGACGGCGTGCTGCTGGACGTCGACGGCGCCGAGCGGCGGCTGGGATTCGCCGAGCTCGGGCCGGGCAAGGTCCAGATCGAGTTCAAGCGCATGGACGAAGCGGACTTCGGCGACACCGACGAAGACGACGACGATGATGAAGACGACGACGAAGGGGAGGGCGAGGAGTGAACATCGACCTCGCGGCGCTGCGCGCCCTGGAGCGCGAGCGGGAGATCCCGTTCGAGACCATTCTGGCGGCAATCGAGACCGCGCTGCTGACCGCGTACCGGCACACCGAGGGCGCGGAGAGCCACGCCCGGGTGGAGATCGACCGCAAGACCGGGGTGGCCTCCGTGCTGGCCCAGGAGCTCGATCCGGACGGCACCGTGGTGCGGGAGTGGGACGACACCCCGCACGACTTCGGCCGGATCGCGGCGATGACCGCCAAGCAGGTCATCCTGCAGCGGCTGCGGGAGGCCACCGACGAGCAGCACTTCGGTGAGTACGCGGGGCGCGACGGCGACCTGGTCACCGGTGTGGTGCAGGCGGACGCGGCCCGCGCCGAGAAGGGCATCGTCATCGTCGACCTGGGCAAGCTCGAGGCGGTTCTGCCGCAGTCCGAGCAGGTGCCCGGCGAGACCTACGACCACGGCTCCCGGATCCGCTGCATCGTGGTGCACGTGGCCAAGGGCTTCCGCGGCCCGCAGATCACCCTGTCCCGCTCGCACCCGGCCCTGGTGAAGAAGCTCTTCGCCCTCGAGGTGCCGGAGATCGCGGACGGGACCGTGGAGATCGCCGCGATCGCCCGTGAGGCAGGTCACCGTACGAAGATCGCGGTGCGGTCCACCGTCTCCGGCGTGAATGCCAAGGGCGCGTGCATCGGCCCGATGGGCCAGCGGGTCCGCGCCGTGATGAGCGAGCTGCACGGCGAGAAGATCGACATCATCGACTGGTCGGACGACCCGGCCCAGTTCGTCGGCAACGCCCTCTCACCGGCCAAGGCCCTGCGGGTCGAGGTGGTGGACGCGGCCAGCCGTACGGCCCGGGTCACCGTGCCGGACTTCCAGCTCTCGCTGGCGATCGGCCGGGAGGGACAGAACGCCCGGCTCGCTGCCCGGCTCACCGGGTGGCGCATCGACATCCGACCGGACAACGAACCGGCCGGAGTCTCGGACCGTGATGCGGCCGAGGCGGGGAACTGACCGGATACGCGTCCGGCACGATCGAGGGGTAGACTTGCCCTCGGTCGGCCCGACGCGAACCTGCGTCGGCTGCCGCAACCGCGCGCCGGCCGCTTTATTGCTGCGGTTCGTCGCGGCCGGATCCGGGGGAGACCTCCGGCTTCTGCCCGATCCGGGCCGCCGACTGCCGGGGCGGGGAGCACATCTGCACCCCGATCCGGCTTGCTTAGCGCAGGCAGAGAGACGCCGCGCCTTCGGGCGTGCGTTGCGTCTCACTGGTGTTGCTGACACTGGCCTGCTAGCCGAGCACATTCGTACGGTCTCCGTGCCGTCCGAATCCACCGATGACGGAGCGTCTTCGCTTCGTCACGACCCAGCAAGGTAGGACGACCCAGATGAGCACACGATGAAGTCCCTGAAATGACCAGGCTTCTAGTGCACGAGTGAGGTCGCTGCGGGTGCGCTCGCACGACCTCGAAGTGAGGAGTGCAGTGCCAGGAAAGGCCCGCGTACACGAGCTCGCGAAAGAGCTCGGGGTCGACAGCAAGACCGTTCTCGCCAAGCTCAAGGAGATGGGCGAGTTCGTCAAGTCCGCATCCAGCACCGTCGAGGCCCCGGTGGCCCGGCGGCTCCGTGGCGCCCTGGAGCAGGGAGGTGCCGTCTCGTCGGCGCCCGCCGCTTCGGCGCCCAGTGCTCCCGCCGCCTCCGGTGGATCGAGCACCACCACGCCCCCGCGTCCGGGACCCCCGATGGGGCGGCCGCAGCCGCCGCGTCGTCCCGGTCCGCCGCAGGGCGCGTCCAGTAACGCTCCTACGTCCCCGGCTCCGTCTCCCGGGCAGTTCGCCCGGCCGAAGCCGCCGGCTCCCAGCCGTCCGGGCCCCACGCCCGGTCCGGTCACCAAGCCGGCCAGCGCGCACGACATCGAGGTGGCGGCCGCTGAGGCGCGCGCCTCGGCGCTGAAGGCGGAGCAGGAAGCCGCCGTCAAGGCGGCGCAGGCCGCACAGGCCGCCCGTACCCGGGATGCCGAGCGCCGGCAGCAGCAGGGCCCGTCGGACGGCGGCGCCCCGCGTGGGCCGCGTCCCGGTCCCGGCAGTGTCCCCCCGCGCCCGGGCTCCCCGGCTGCGGGTCGTAACGCGACCCCGGGTGCGCCCGGTGGCCCGCGTCCCGGTCCGGCCGGCGGCGCCCCGCGTCCGCCCGCGCGCGGTCCGGGCAACAACCCGTTCGGTGTCTCCGGTGGCGCCGCACCGCGGCCCTCGCCGGCCTCGATGCCGCGTCCCAACCAGGCGGGCATGCCGCCGCGGCCGAGCCCTGCCTCGATGCCGCCGCGGCCCA
>NZ_JBEZZB010000128.1:0-31652 GCF_040638955.1 Actinoplanes sp. NPDC024001 | reverse complement strand
CCGAACGCCTCGTCCCAACCCTGCACCTGCTCAACCGTGACCACGTCCGGGAAACGATCCAGAACTACTCGAAGTAGTGATCCGCCGTAGCAGTATTAGGTCCGTCCAGGCGGTGGGCTCCGCCCAGGCGGCCAGCCCCGCCCAGGCGGCGAGTAGCGCGGCAGAGTTCGACCCCTGGCGCGAAGCCGCGCCGCTGCCGCCACTCGACGAGCTGGTCGCGGCCGTGAACACCGCCGGATTCGCTCCGGGTGACGCCGACGCGGCTGCGGCCGACCGGGCCGCCGCCCAGGTGCTGGCCTTCACCTCGACACTGCGGCGCCGCCGGCCATGGTGGGCGCGGATCTGGTGGAACATCCGCCCAGGTCCGCTGCGCTGGCACCGAGCCCGCTAGGTCGAGCCGTCCGTCCGGGTTTTCGGCGTCACACCGAGCGATCGACGTCGGCCGGTGGCTCCAGCAGCGCCCGCCGCAGCTCCCGGTGGAACTTCGCCGACTCCGGCGTGTCGACCTGCGGCAGCCGGTTGAGCACCTCCGCCAGCTGCCGCAGCTCCGGCAACGACAGCGAGGCGATCGACGCGACGCCCTCCCGTGGGGATGCCAATCGGGAACCCATGCCCACCAGGATGCTCGCGGCGATCTCCAGCCGCTCCCCGGACGGCTCCTCCGGCATCCAGCCGTCTTCCGGCCTGCGTGCCCCCGGTGTGCGTGCTGCTGGCGTCCATGCCTCTGGTGGGCGTGCTTCGGGTGTGCGTGCCTCTGGCGTCCATGCGTCTGGTGGGCGTGCCTCTGGCGTCCGTGCCTCTGGCGTGCGTGCTTCCGGTGTGCGTGCCTCTGGTGTGCGTGCCTCAGGTGTGCGTGCTTCCGGCGTGCCTGCCTCCGGGACCGTGCCGAGCTGGTCCGCCGTCTCGAAATCCTCATCGTCGTCGGGGACGAAGATCTCGTCGATGATCCGCGTCGTGGTCTCGATGAAATTCTCATCGGGGTTGTAGCCGAACAGGAACGTCTCCAGGGCCTCCTGCTCATACCCGAACGCCTCGCGCGGCACCTCCGCCCGCGCGAAGAACCGCTCGATCGCGACGGCAATCGACTCCCGGTCGCTGATCGGCCGGTCCGACCGCACCTGCATCACGCCGTACGTGCCCTCGCCCCGAATCCTGCCCTTCCACCGCTCCAGCCGGCGCACCCACGACGGCCGCTGCAGGTTCTCGGCCAGCAGCACCGCCTCCACCAGCGTGGGATCAGCGCCGGCCTCCTTCGCCTTCTCCTCGGCGAAAGCCAGCAGCTCCGGGCCGACTTCCCGCCGCGACCGGACCACCAGGGTGTATCCCGAGCTGGTGTCGCCCCACGTCTTGACCGCGAACACCGCCAGCAGCGCCACCAGCATCGTCGTCCACAGCGACTTGAAGAACTCGTCCACGGGCGGGACCACCGCCGTGAACGGCCCCGGCCCCAGACTCCCCAGCAGTGCCGACCCGAAGACCAGCCCGGCGGCCGATGCAGCAACCAGGACCGCGGGCAACCTCGTGTGGTTGTGCACCCGCCGGATGACCCGGAAGTAGTGCGCGAACTGCGTCCGGCCGACGTGGATCGCTGCACCGAGCAGCGCGCATACCAGCGCACTGCCGCGAAACCGGTCCACGGTGGTGGCCACGATCAACGTCACCAGATAGGTCGGCACGGTCAGGAAAAGCAGATAACGGGTGACGGAACGATTGATGACCAGGCCCACGTCCTCGGACGCCGAGACGTAGCTCTCCGGCCACCGGGTGTGCACCGCCGAATAGAAAATGTAAAGAATCGCGGGAATGAGCAGCGCGCCCGGGGCGGTGATGCCGGCCTCTTTCACGTCGCCATTCTGGAGGCACGCCGGCATCCACGTCTGTCACCGTCAGTGTGGTGTTCGGGCGCCTACATCGACATGATCGCGAGGAGCAGCAGCAGGGCGGCGACGGCGAGGATCAACGCCGCAGCCAGGAACTGGAAGGTCTTCATCGGCGGTCCTGTCACGTTCACGGGCGTATGGGCTGCCTCGTGCCGTTATCTCCCATCGGAGCAGCCAATCTACTCCCACCCTCGACCGCTGTCGATCCCGACTAAGTCCGGCGGCGCCGGGTACGAGACAGCGTGATCACTCTGCAGCGTGCACGCTGGGCGGTACTCGCCGCCTTCTTCACCAACGGGGCGGCGTTCGCCACCTGGGCTCCGCGCATCCCCACTGTGCAGGACAGCCTGTCGCTCGACGCCACCATGCTCGGCCTCGCCCTGACCAGCGGCGCGCTCGGCGGTCTGCTGTTCACCCTGCCGGCCGGCGCGATCGTCGACCGCCTCGGCAGCCGCCGGGCCCTGCTCACCGCGATCACGGCGCTCTGCCTCTGCCTGCCCCTGCCCGGCCTCGCCGGCGGATGGTGGCCGCTGGCCGCGGCCATGCTGCTGCTCGGCGCGATCGACTCGCTGATGGACGTCGCGATGAACGCCCACGGCGTCCTGCTGGAACAGCGCTCCGGCCGGTCGATGCTCAACGGCTTCCACGCCTCCTGGAGCGTCGGCGCCGTCACCGGCGGCGTCGCCGGCGCGGCCGCCGCAGCCGCCGGCCTGCCGGTGTGGGCCCATCTGCTCGCCGCCGGAACCCTGCTCGGCACGATCACCCTGCTGCTCGGCCGAGGCCTGCTCACCCACCGTCAGCCCCGGCCGCAGGGCGGCAGACGCACCCGGATCGCCCGGCCCACCCCGATCCTGGCGGTCGCCGGCCTGCTCGTGCTCGCCGCGGCCTTCATCGAGGACGTCCCGCAGTCCTGGAGCGCCGTCTACCTGTCGACCGGCCTCGGCGCCGGCCCCGGCGTCGCGGGTCTCGCCTTCGTCGCGTTCTCCGTCTTCATGGCCGCCGGCCGGTTCGTCGGCGACCGCCTCACCGACCGCTTCGGCCAGTCCCGTGTCCTGTTCACCGGCGGCCTGCTGATCACTTTCGGCTTCGCGGCCGGCCTCGCGATCAACCATCCGGCTGCGGCGATCGCCGGCTTCGCCCTGGTCGGCCTCGGCGCCAGCCCGATCTTCCCGACCGCCTTCAGCGTCGCCGGCCGAGCCGCCGGCACCTCCGGCGCCGCCGGCATCGCCCTGGTCTCCATGGTCTCCCGCTTCGGCTTCCTCCTCGCGCCACTGCTGGTGGGCGTCCTCGCGGACGCAACCAATTTCCGGTACGCCCTCGGCGTCGTCGTCCTGGCCGGCGCGGTGGTGACGGTCCTCGCCGCACGCCTGCGCCGCGAAATGCGGGCCACCGTCGCGGCGTGACCCGGGCAGCCCCGGCGAGTCAATCCGCGGATGATCACCGGCCGGGTACGGCACTCCACCACAGGCGATCGACGATCAGCGACTCCAACCGGCTCAGCCGCTGGGCGAGCAGCCACCCGTGGACAGTTGGCTCGGTGAGCGCCAGACGAATGTCCGACGCCAGATATGTCGCCTCCCGCACCTCGCACTCCGCACGCAGAACATCCGCCGCGATACCCGTCTCGCCAGCGACCACCTCCAGCGCGATCTCCAGGTGTCCACTGCTGTCCGCGATCACGTAGAACCAGTCGTCGAGCGGATCACCGAACCGCGCCCACTCGAAGTCCAGCAGTGCCGTCAACTGGCCGTCCGCCGCCAGCCAGTTGCCCCAATGGCAGTCCGCGTGCACCGGCACAGCCACCCGAGCCTGCGCTGGCGCGTGCTGCGCGATCGCCGTGAGCCCGTCGAGCAGCCGGGCCGGCACGGCACCCTCCCGGTCAGCCGCCGCCAGACCCTCGATCTCGGCGAACAGCCCAGCCCGGCTGACGAACCCGCCATGCTCAAGCGGCTCCCGCAGGACCTGCGCGGCTTCGCCCGCCGGCACCCATTGATGCAGCGCCCCAAGGCGGCGCACGGCCTGCTCAGCCATTGACCGTACGGTAGCCGCACCCGCCCCGGGCATGCCCATGCCGAGTGCCGCGCCCGGCGCCCGGGTGTAACAGGCATATCGGACGTCGCGCCCGTCGACGGTGTGCACGCCGCTGGCGAGCAGCGGCGCCGTGAGCCCACCGGGCAGACCCGGCACGAGGGCGATCTCCCGGTCCAGCCGCGAGTGACCCGCCGCGTCGATGAGCTTCACGACCACATCTGCGCCGATGTAGACGTGATGCGACAGGCTGTCCGTCGCCACCAGCGGACCGGGGTCGCGGCCCAGCGCCGCCCGGGCCACCCGCGCCGCCAGCTTCACATCGCTCACCTGTGATCTCCTCCCCGTGTCTGCCGGACACGGTAGGGCCACCTGCGCCCCCGGCTCACCGGAAGCGACCGCCCTCCGCGCCCGAGCAAACGAACCCACAGCGAATGCTCGTTCCCGCGCTCGATCGACAGGTTCGGTTGCCTACGCCGCTGCTGGACGCCGCCCCGCGCGGGCCGGCATCGCTCCCTGCACCCAGCGAGCAGTGATCCGCGCCACAGGTGTCAGGCGGCGCCGAGCCACCGCGACACCGCGGCGAAATCCGCCTCCGCCAAGCCGGCCCGGGGATCCACCCGATGCAGCAGCGCCCGCCCCGGATGATGCGCGGCCACCCACCGGCGGTCCACGTCGGTGACCTCGTCGTCGAGCCACACGAACGAGCGCCCGGCCGCCCACCGCACCAGTGCCACGGTCTTCCAGTGCAGACCGCGCTCGGGTTCGCCGTCCTCCTCCGGCCACTGCACGACCGGCAGCACCGGCAAGCCCAACCGTGGTGCGACGACCTCGTTCGCCTCCTCACCCCAGGTGGTCGCCCAGACCAGCTCGCCGCCCAGCGCCAGCAGCCGGCGCCCGTCAGCGGGATCGAGCCGATCAAGCAGCGGATTGCCCGCCGTGTCCGCCGACGGCGTGCGAGCCGCACCCGTTCGCCGCCGCTGGAAAGGAATCAGCGGCCCGTCCACATCAAGAAAGATCACCGATCGGGGAGTGGGTCCGGACGTCACGCCCGAACCGTATCCGCTGTGCCACACTCCCCCGGTGGACCTCATTGAAGTGGACCAGGAGGAGTCCGGCCGGTACAGCCTCTGGCTCGAAGCCGGAACCACCGACGTCGACGACGTGATCGCCGAGCTGGGGCACGAGCCCAACGGTTACTTCTGGGACGGCATCGTGCAGCTCCTCGTCGCGTCCGAAGCCGCCGCCCTCAAGGACCGCTTCGAGTCCGACCCGGAGGCGGGGGCCTACTGCGCCTACAGCGAGGACCGCACCGTGATCGAGGACCTGGCCGCCCGCCTGCAGGCGGTGGCGACGAACGAGGACCGGCTCCGGCAACTCGTCGACCTGGCCGACACCACCGGCTTCGAGTTCGACGATTGAGCGCATGTCCCCGGTGACCGTCGCGCTGCTCGCCGACCGCCCGGACCTGCTGGTTCCGCTGGCCCGAATCCGCTGGCAGGAATGGAGCGGCCACGCCGGACGCGAAGACCCGCAGTGGTGGGTCGAGGCCACCCGGCGGGAGGCGCCGCTCACCGTCGTCGCCACCGACGACGCGGGGGAGGTCGTCGGCGGGGTCGGCCTCGTGCCGGTGGAACATCCCGAACTCGCCGACCGCGGACCCTGGGTGGTCGGCATGATCGTGCGCCCCGACCGCCGTGACCGCGCCGTCGGCGCGAACCTCATCACCCACCTGAGGCGGCACGCCGCCGACGCCGGCATCGACCGTTTCTGGGTCGCCACCGGCGGCCGGGCCGTCACCTTCTACCGCCGGTGCGGTTTCCGCGAGGTCGAGGCCACCCACCTGCCGAACGGCGAGCAGCTCACGCTGCTCCAGGACGGCGGCCGGCTCACCGACCGCCTGCGCCTGGAGCCGATCGGCCCACAGCAAGCCACCGACCTGTACGAACTGTTCCACGACCCGGCCGTAGCCGAGTGGTACGGCGACTGGACCCCCGAGCAGGCCGTTGCCGAAGCCACCCGGATCGGCCGGCACTGGCAGCGCGACGGCGTCCACAAGTGGATGGCCTACGACCGCACCACCGGCGCACGGGTCGGCCGCGGCGGGCTGTCCCGCGCCCACGTCGACGGCCGGGACCGCCTCGAACTCGGCTGGGCCCTGCACGGCGCTTTCTGGGGCCACGGATACGCCACCGAGATCGGCCGGGCCGGCCTCGACTACGCCTTCGGCGAGCTCGGCGCCACCGAGGTGGTCTCCTTCACCGAGACCCGCAACCAGCGGTCCCGCGCCGTCATGGAACGACTCGGCTTCCACCACGTCAAAGACCTCCCGATGCAGGGCGACATCTTCGCCCTCTACGAACGATCAACTACCATCCGCCCGTGCCCGCAGTGATCCGCGAGAAGACCACCGCCGACGGCCCCGCCTGCGTCGACCTGTTGCTGCGCGTCCACCGCACCGACGGCTATCCGATGCACCTGGCGCCCGACGAGGTGCCCGGCTTCTTCACCGCCGGCGTCGAGGCCGCCGCCTGGGTGGCCGAACTCGACGGCGACATCGTCGGCCACGTCGCCCTGCACACCCCGCCCGACGACCCCACCCTCGACGTCGCCGCCGGAGCGACCGGCCTGCCTGTCGACCGGCTCGCCCTCGTGGCCCGCCTGTTCGTCGACCCTGGCCAGCGCCGTACCGGCCTCGGCCGGCTCCTGCTGCGCCATGCCGCCGCCGCAGCACCGCAGCTCGGCCGCCGCGCCGTCCTCGACGTCGGCCAGACCCTGCCCACGGCCGTCGCCCTCTACGACTCCGAGGGCTGGCAGCGCGTCGGCGACCTGCACGTTCCCCTCGACGCGGACACCATGCTGGACCTCTGGGTCTACGTCAGCCCGCAGTGATCCACTACGGTCTCCGTCATGCCTCGGTCCCGCTTCGTCGTCCTGCTCGCCGGCCTGACCGTCCTCGCTGCCGCTGGTGCGGGCACCACCGCGTGGCTGCTTCCCCGGAGCGTTGTCTCGGCGATCCCCGGCCTCGGCCCCTCGTGGACCGATGAGGCGAGCACCAACACCCTGCACTCCGGCCAGGGGCCGGACTTCCCGGACACCCTTGCCGGCTGGCAGCTTGCCGACCAGTGGGCCGATCAGACCCGCGTCTTCGGGGAATGGACCAGCCTCTGCGCCGGTGATGACTGTGCGCACTCGTACCCGGCGACGATGAACGGCTGCGCGAACCAACGATTCCTCCTTCGATGGCGGAGCAACGGCGGCGAGAAGCTGACCTTCGCTCACGGCACGATGGCCGGCGACATCGGCACACTGGCCGAGGAACAGCTCACGGAACCGGTCAGCATCGGCTGGGCTGAGCTGCACGGCTGCGGCTGGCCCCTGTGGAAGCACTCCGACCCGAACGGCGTGACCGACGTCACGGTGTCCGTCCAGCAGTGGACACCCACGGCCTGAGCGCACCGCCCGGCCGTCAGGCTGGTCGCCGCTGTGCTGCTTCAACGCCAACGGGGCGGGCACGCCTGCGGGCCACGGCGATGCCGACGCGGATGGCAGCCAGCAGCGCAGCCAGAGTGATCACTGCGATGATCGCCCAGCCCACGTCGGGCATCCAGAGCAGGGCCTGGCCGAGGTCGTTGCCCATCATGCTCGGCAGAAGCGCGGCGACACCGGCCACGGCTGTGCAGGCGGCGAGCCAGGCAAGGGTCGACCTGAGGCGAGGCTCCGCTGGTCGGCTGGAGCGGATGGCGCGCGTCAGGGACCAGATGGCGGTGACCGTGAGCAGGCCCGCGACGGCGACGAGCACGGGGAGCATGGCCCGCATGAGCGGGTCACCGTCGTTGCTGGACGTCGGTGTCCCGCCGTGCAGCAGACGGGTGACGTCGAAGGCCGCGGCAGCGAGCGGGGCGTCCAGCGCGGGGCTGTAGCTGTTGCCCAGCACGACCACCGCGGAGCCGGACTCGGGCGCGAGCACGACGTTGGCGAAATAGCCCGGGGTCGCGCCGGCGTGCCAGACCAGGCGGGTGCCGATGCCGTCGAGGGTGCTGGTCCGCCAGCCCAACCCGTACTCCCCGGTGTGCATCAGCTTCAGCGTTTCCTCCGAGAGCAGGCGGCCGCCCTTGAGGTGGGCCATCGCGAAGCGGGCCAGGTCGTCGGCGCTGGCGGCGACATAGCCGTAGGGCACACCGGACGTGTCATACGGCGCGTCGAACCGGCGTGGCTGCCCGAACCAGTAGCGGTGCCCGGCGGGCAAGCCGACGCTGTCGGCCTCGGCCTGCGTGGCGGCGGAGTGGCGCATGCCGAGCGGATCGAGCACCTCGCGGCGCAGCGCGGCACCGAACGGCTGCCCGGTGACCGCTTCGACGACCGCGCCGAGCACCATGTAGTTGGCGTCGCTGTAGTGATGATGGGTGCCGGGCGCGGACTGCAGGCGCACGCCGGCCAGGTCGCGGACCGAGCGGGCCAGCCCGCCGGCGCTGTTGTCGAAGCGGTCGGTCCGGCTGGCCCAGCGCGGTAGTCCGCTGGTGTGGGTGAGCAGGTGCCGTACCGAAATGTGCTGTGCGGCCTGGCCGTCGGCAAGCCGGAACCAGGGCAGATGCCGGCGCACCGGATCATCGAGGGCGAGCCGGCGTGCCTCGACGAGCCGCATCACCGCGGTAGCGGTGACCGGTTTCGACACCGATCCGATGAGGAACGGCGTCTGCGCCGTGACGGCGTGGCCGTCGCCGTCGACACCCCACGCGCCCTGCCGGACCACCCGATCGCCGCTGACCACCGCGTAGGCCAGGCCGGGAATGCGCTGGTCAGCGCGGTGCTGCTGAAGGTGTGCCTCGATCGGGTCGGCGGCGGGCGCCGTCAACGCGACGATCGCCGTGACCAGAGCCGCTGCAAGCATCGTTCCCCCAAAACCGTATGCCGATACGACTATCGAGGTATACCGTATCGCTGTATGGTTAAGCAATGGCTCGCACCGCAGACCACGAAGCCCGCCGCCGCCAGGTCGCCGAGGCCGTGGAACACCTCGTCGCCACCGAAGGATTCGGCGCCGTCACCGTGGCCCGCACAGCCACTCACGCCGGCATCTCGGTCGGCCTCGTCCAGCACTATTTCCCCAGCAAGGACGACATGCTGCGACACGCCTTCACCCAGGCACGCCACCGCATCGAGCAGCGCGTCGTCGACGGCGCCCAGCGCGCCGACCAGGCCGGCGCCCGCATCGAGCACATCCTGCTCGACGGCCTCACCGAGCTGCTGCCCCTCGACGAGCGCCGCCGCGGGGAATACCGCGTCGAGCTCGCCTTCACCGGCCGCGCCGCCGACAACCCACACCTGGCCGACACGCTGCGGCAGAGCAACACCCACGTGCGCGACCTGCTCGCCCAAGCCGTGCACAACGGCAAGGAATGCGGCGAGGTCGAGACCGGCACCGACGAGACCACCGCCGCCGCCCACCTGCTCGCCCTGCTCGACGGCCTCAAGCTGCACGCCTACAACGATCCGGAGGCGCTCACCCACACCATGGCCCGCGGCGCCCTCGCCGCCCAGCTGGCACTCACCTTCACCGGGCCCTGCCACCACCGACGCTCGTCGCCATCTCCGGCTCGACCAGCAAGCTGACCAGGACCCACGCCACCGCCGGCAGAGCGATCAACGGGATCAGCGCGATCCGCAGCGACGTCGCGTCCGCCAGCGCACCGATCAGCGGACTGACCAGGCCACCCGCGCTGACCGTCAGCCCCAGCGTGATCCCGGCCGCCGTCCCGACCCGCGACGGCAGATAGTCCTGGCCCAGCGTCACCTGCAACGAGAACGGCACATACAGCCCAGCCGACGTCAACGCCACAAACAGGTAGAGCGCCGGCCCCGGCACGAACACCACACCCGCCGTCGCCACCACCGTCAGCAGATAGGACCAGCGCACCACGACGATCCGCCCCCACCGGTCGGCGAGCCGCCCACCGGCGACCGTGCCGACCGCACCGCCCAGATAGAGCAACCCCAGCGCCAGCGCACCCGCGTCGGTGCCACCACCCGTGCGCTCGCGCGCATACAACGCCACGAACGTGCTCAACCCGACGAACACGATGGAGCGACAGACGACCGCAAGCGACAAAATGACGAACGACCGGCGATCATCGACGCCGGTCCGGCCCGGCGCGGCCGCCACGCGGCCGGCACGTGCCAACACCATGATCGGTACGCACAGAGCCGCACCGACCAGAGCGGGCAGGACCAGCAACGGCGTCCAGCGCAGCCCACCGGCTCCCACCACTGCGGCGACCAGCAGCGGCGCACCGGCGAACCCCAGATTGCCGCCCAGCACGAACCAGCCCATCGCGGTGTGGCGGCCACCGCTGGCCCGCCGCGCCAGCCGCGCCGACTCCGGGTGGTAAGCCGCCACGCCCACCCCGGCCACCGCCATGAACAGCAGCGTCAGGAGGTAGGAATCGCTGACCCCACTCAACCCGATCCCCACGCCCGCCACCACCGTGCCGGCCGGCAGTAGCCACGGCAGGCGGTACCGGTCGGTCAGCAGCCCGAAGCCGGGCTGCGCGATCGAGGAGAGCAGTGAAGCCGCCAGCACCAGCGCCGAGGCCGCGGCGTAGGTGTATTCGCGCTCGACCACGAAGAACGGGACCAGCGCGGCGACCGCGCCTTGATAGACGTCCACGCACGCGTGTCCCACCGACATCACAACGATCGACCTGTTCGCCCGCACCCCGCCATCGTTACCGCCGAAGGCCTTGTCCGGCTTCCGATAATCTGCCGAGTAATGCAGGAAACCCGCCACGCCGCCGCCCAAGCCCACAGCGAGTCATTCGTCGCGGGCGCGCACCACCCTGATGGCCACCAGCCGGAGACCCGCGACGTCGTCGGCCCGCCTCGCGGCAAGGTGTTCGCGTCAGGCTCGCTCACCGGCATGCATTGGCATGGCGATCCGCAGCCGGGAATTCGTCACGTCGCCTCGGCTCCTACCCGCAGCCAGAGGCTGTCGGCGGGCGCGCTCATCGACGCGCACCGCCACGATGATCATCAGATCGTCTACGCGGGCCGAGGAGTTCTCACCGTCGACACGGATGCCGGCTCCTGGGTCGCCCCGGCCACCCGGGCCATCTGGATTCCGGCCGGCACCGTTCACGCGCATCAGGCGCACGGGAACGCCGAACTGCATCTGATCGGTCTGCACCTGGACGACAATCCGCTCGGCCTGCGGGAACCGACCGTGCTCGGCGTGACCCCGCTGCTGCGTGAGTTGATATTCGCCTACACCCGACCGCCCCACGACGAGACGCCGCCGCGCGTCCGGCTGCGTGCGGTCCTGCTCGACCAGCTGCGAACCGCGGTGCAGCAGCCGCTGCACCTGCCGGCGCCCACCGAGCCTCGGCTGCAGGAAGTCTGCGCGATCCTGCGCGACAACCCCGCCGACCAGCGGACGCTCGCCGCGTTGGGGCGCGAGGTCGGCGCCAGCGAGCGTACGCTCAGCCGGCTCTTCAAAGCGGAATGCGCGATGACCTTTCCGCAGTGGCGCACGCAGTTGCGGTTGCACCACGCACTCCTGATGCTCGCCGACGGTATCCCCGTCACCAGCGTCGCTCACCGTTGCGGCTGGGCATCGGCGAGCGCCTTCATCGACACCTTCCGCCGCGCTTTCGGCCACACGCCGGGACAGTACCTACGCTGACGAGGAAGCCCTCGCCGCGCCGCCACCACTCCTATGTCTCGCCGGTATGCGTCGCACCGGCCTCCGTGCCGCGTCTGTGTCCGAGACCCGTCGCGTCTGAGCCTGCACCGGAAGGGCCGTCGCTGACGGGCTGGCCTGCGCCCGGATGCCGGCTGGTTACCCGTCTGCGCTGGGGAACAGGCGGTTGAGCTGGTGGTCGATCAGGTTGATGGCGTCCTGCGGCGAGTACTGGCCCAGCAGCACGGCGGACTGCAGGCCCTGGGCTGCGGCGACCAGGAACGCCGCTTCGGCGACGGCGTCGAGCTTGGCGTCGACGAGGCCGAGTTCCTGGCCACGATGCAGCATCGACGCGACGAGGGCTTCGAGTGCGTGGGTGTCGTCGCGGGCGGCGGGGGCCAGGGCCGGGTCGGTCAGGAAGCGCACGAAGTATGCGGCGTACACGATCTGGGTCTTTCGGCGCTCGTCGTCGAGGGGGAGTAGTTCCAGGAGGATGCCTCGTACCAATGGTTGGGGGTTGTCGCCCAGCGTGGCCATGCGCTGCGCGGCGCGCAGCTCGGCGTCCGTGTTCAAGATTTCCAGGGCGCCCAGCAGGAGCTGTTCGCGGGTGCCGAAGTAGTACTGCAGCTGGCGGGCCGGCACGCCGGCTTCGGCGGCGACGTGCCGCAGCGTGACGGTTTCCAGGCCGCCGCGGACGGCCAGCCGCCAGACGGCCTCGGCGATCTGATGGCGTCTTTGCTGGTGGTCGACCTGGCGCGGCATGCGCATTCCTTCTGATCAAGCTTGGCTATGTGGTGCGATCGTACCAATGCTGTTATGGTTCGATCGGACCAAATCAAGGGCGGGGAGATCGCGATGGGGCACGTGGCAGCGCTGGTTATCGGCTTGATTCTGCTGGTCGTGGGAGCGCAGGGCGCCATCCGCCTGCTCGTCGACCACGACAACGGAGGCATCCTGCGGTGGGTGCCGGGCGGCTTCGCTGTGCAGCTCACCTGCTTCGTTGTGATGGCCGTCGGTGGGTTGTTCTTGGCGGCCTGGGCCAAGCGCCGCAGTCCCGACGCGAGCTGAACGGCGTCAGGCCCGGCTCGGCTCGGGGTGGTTGGGCGGGCGTCGAACCCGGAGAAGCGTGAGGCGAGGTGGGCGGAATGAAGCCCGACTTTGCTCGGAGCGAGCGGGTGGCGTGCAGCGGGCTCAGCTCCGGGCATGCTGGTTAGCGTCAGACCCGATCCGACTCGGGGCCGAATTGGGCGGTGTGGAGGCCGGTTACAACGCGGGGAGAGTAACGCGGTGTGAAGGCCGGTCTCAGCGCACCGTGAACTGGGCGTTGTCTGGGCGAGTTCAGCAGTGTGAGGACCGGCTCAGCTTGGGGCGAGCCGGGCGGCGACGGCGCGTAGGTTCGGATGGTCCAGGGACTCCTGGACGCAGCGGGCGAAAAGCCAGAGCCGGAGTCGTTCGGGGTCGAGGTCGAGCAGGGCCGCCATCCGCTGCGCCAAACCGATCGGGTCATCGAACAGGCGCTGATCGCAGTTGAGCAGATGCTGCACCGCGTCATAGGTGGGGTCGCCCACGTAAGGCTTGGGATCGATGACCAGCCAGGGCTCGCGGGCGGCGGCGAGGATGTTGCCGGCGTGCAGGTCGGTGCAGAGCAGCACCTGACGCTCGGCTGTTGCCGGCAAGCTCCGCAGCAGGTCGGTTGCGGCGCGGGCCAGGCCGGGATCGAGACTGCCGGGGGTGGCGCGGGCCAGGCCGGGATCGGGAGGGCCGGGGGTGGCGCGGGCCGGGCCGGGATCGGGAGAGCCGGGGGTGGCGCGGGCCAGGCCGGGATCGAGAGGGCCGGGAGTGGCGGCCAGCTTCTGCTCGAACTCGGCGGCCCAGGCGGCGCTCATGACCGACAGCGGGCGGAACACGGCAGCGTCCGCCGGTGCCTGCCAAAGCCGTTGCAGCAGCTTGGCGACAATCTCGTCCTGGTCGGCTTCGGGGACGGCCTCGGCCAGCGGGATGCCGGGCCGGCATCGCTCCAGCAGCAGCACCGACGTGGCGGGGGCGGCCGCATGCGCATGCAACAGCACCGCGCCGGCGCCGTTCCACTCGCGAAGACCCTCGGCTTCGTCGCGGGCCTCGTCATGCTGCCAGGCCAGCTTGAGGACCAGGTCACGGCCGGCGCGGTCGCGGGCCGGCGCCACCCAGGCGCAGCTGCCACCCGGCTGGAAAGGTGGCCCGACCGTCAGCGACCACCGATCGGTGAACTCGGCTATGAGCTCCGGCAAGGCTGCCAGCCAACCGGACGGCACGGTGTCGGCCAGCCGCATCATCGGGTCGCGGTCTTGGCGCCCCGCTCGCGCAGCCAGGTGACCACGTCGGCGGCGTCGCTGCGGACGGCCGCGTCCAGCGGGGTCAGGTTCTCCCAGGTAGGGATCCAGTTGAGGTCGGCGCCGTGACCGGCGAGGAAGCGGACGGCCTCCGGCCGGCCGCCGTGGCAGGCACCCCAGAACGCGTTGTTCAGCTCGGCCGGCGCCGGCTTCTCCGCGCCGGCGAAGTAGACCCGCAGCCGGTCCAGCAAACCCAGGGCAGCTGCATGCCACAGCGTGGTACGGGCGCCGCGTTCCACCAGCCGGTACGCGGCCCGCCACTGCCCGAACGCGGTCGCGTCATCAAGTGGCGTGCCCCCGCCGATGACCGCCCCGGGCGCGTCGATTGGCGCGCCCGCGTCCAGCAGCGCATCCAGCACCGCGACGTCGTCGCAGCTGGCCGCCCAGTGCAGCGGCGTCTCCTGATGTGACCCGGCGAACCGCGCATCGACATCGGCGCCGGCCTCGACCAGTGCGGCAACCGCGGCAGCCCCGTTCGGGAAGTGGCCGGGCCAGTCGGTGAGAACGTGCAGCAGCGTGCGGGAACCGCCGACGCGGGCCGAGACGAGGTCCGGGTGCTCGGCCAGCAGCTTCCGCAGCGCGGGAACGTCACCACTGTGGAGCGCTTCAGTCACCGTGAGCGCCAACGGTTCATTCGGGTCGAGCACCAGCACGTCAGCCACACCGACACCGTAGCGGGGCGGCGCAGGCCCTACGGGATGACGCAGTTCGCGGGAACCGCGGCTCGCCGCACGAGGCGTCGCCAGAACGTCGCGGTGAAACGCCGGAGGACCCGTTCCTCGCCCAGCACCGCGGTGCCGAAATTCCAGCCGGGCCAGAACAGCGCGACCCGGCGGCTGCTGCCCGCGGTCGCCAGCAGGGAGTTCACCCGGGCGGCGGGACGCACACTGCAATCCGTCCAGGCGTCCTCGACATCCGGGAGGTGGGGCTCACCCTCGACGAAGGAGTACAGGTCGAGTCGCTGCCCGTTCACCGAGATCGCGTAGCCGGTCGACTCCGGGTCGTGCGGACGGATCACGCTGTCGACACGAAGGTCGACACCGCAGTCGCGCAGCGGATCAGCCATGCTGGTCAGCCACTGCTCCACGTCACCGTCGGCCATGTCCTCGCCGTCGACGTTCCAGACGCCGCCGGCACGCCAGGTCACTTCCTTGCCGGACGTCAGCGCCGCGACCACGTCACGCTTGCCGGCTTTGGGGATCTCCGACCACAGGCCGGCCCGGTCCAGGGCGTGCAGGAGTTCCTCGAACGACTCCACCGGGCCATGATGCCGCACCGGTCAGGCCGGCGACCGGCTATCGGCCAGCCGGCCGCCGTAGGAGGCGACCAGGGCGGACGCCACGATCGCCGCGTCCGCGCCGGCGACCTCCGCCGGATACTCCGGCAGCAGATCGTCCCAGACGACCAGCCAGGAACCGCGCAGCTGCGCCTGGCCCTCAGGGCGGGCGAAGAACCAGACATGCAGGTGGGCCAGGCCGTCCCCGATGCGGTAGACGTGCGCCCGCGCGATGTGCGGCAAGGCCTGTACGTGCCGGACGATGTGCGCGGTGATCACACCTAGCTCGGCGGCCAGGTCGTCGGGCAGGTCCGCCAGGTCGTGGTGCTCGCGCGGGTAGAGCATGAGCGCCAGCGGCACCCCGACGCCCGGGAAACGGACCAGCCGCCACCGGTCGGTGAACCAGATCCCCTGATCCCGCTCGTGGCAGGCGACGCAGTCGGCCGGATCCTCGCCGTGGCGTGCCGGCTCCGGCAGGACCGGCGGCCGTAACGGTGAGACGCGCAGACCCTCCCGCTCGAACGGGCTGATCTCCCATCCGGTCATCCGCGCCAACGGCAACCGGCCCGCCTCGTCGGCGGCGGAGAGCGCGTGGTCGCGGAACTCGTCGGGTCGCAACGCCATGCCGGGAAGACTAGACCGGATACCGTCACCGCCATGACGATCATGAACGCCCCGGCGCGGACGCGACCGCTCGTCCGCAAGCTGCTGCCCTGGGTGCTGCTGGCGCCGGCACTGGTCTGGCTGCCGGGCCGGGTCTTCGGGCTCGAACGGGGCATCCTGGTCATGCTGGTGGCGTTCACACCGTACGTCGCTGTCTGGTCCTTGATCGTGTTGCTGATCGCGCTGGCGATCAGGCGGTGGGCGGCCGCCGTGGCGGCCGGGCTGGTCGCCGTCGGCCTGGCCGCGTGTGTGCTGCCGCGCGCCCTGCCGGAGTTCGGCGACCGTCCCACCGGGGGCGTCGAGCTGCGGGTGATGACCGCCAACGTGTGGTTCGGCGAGGCCGATGCGGCCGACGTCGTGCGGCTGGTGCGGGACAACGACGTGGCCGTGCTCGCCCTGCAGGAGTTCACCGCGGGCAGCGCGGAGGCGCTGAAGGCTGCCGGGCTCGCCGAGCTGCTGCCGCATCAGCAGCTGGCGCCGGAGGAGGGTGCGAGCGGTTCGGGGCTGTACTCCCGTTATCCGCTGACCGACCCGGGGTCGCGGCGCAACGACGGCGGGTTCCAGCAGGTGTTCGGCGTGATCCAGCCGCCCGGTGCGGCCGCGGTCCATGTGGAGTCGGTGCATCCGCTGGCTCCGGCACATCCGAGTGTGCTCTCCGGTTGGTGGGCCGATCTGCGCGAGCAGCTGCCGGCGGATCGCGACCGCGCGCCGCGGATCCTGCTCGGCGACTTCAACGCGACGCTCGACCACGAGGCGCTGCGGGACCTCATCGACACCGGTTACCGGGACGCCGCCGACGCGGTGGGCGAGGGCCTGGTTCCGACCTGGGGACCGTACGACGGGGACCTGATCCCGCCGGTGACCATCGATCACGTGCTGGTCGACGAGCGGGTCGGGGTCAGCGACGTCGAGGTGCATGCGGTGACCCGTTCCGATCACCGTGCCCTGTACGCCGCCCTGACGGTCCCGGCCGCCCGGTGAATGTCGCTGACCTGCTGGCGCGCGCCGTCGGCATGCTGCCCCCGCACGTCGTCAACGAGGCTGGCCGCACCGTCGCCGACGTCGGCGAGTTCCTGGACCACGACGAATGGGAGATCGCCCTCGACTTTCTCGCCGACCTGGACGCCGGGTGGCGGCCGCCACCCGTGTGGTGGGACCTGCTGATCGAGGCCGCCGATCTGATGGTGCTCGCTGACACCGCCGCCTGGTGCCGCTGGGGCCGGTGGGAGAGCATCCACGGGATCATCCGGGCGGAACTGACGCTGATCCCGCCCGCGCAGGGCGGCCGGACGACCGCAGTCCCCGGTCGCGGGGTCCTGCGCCCACTGTGGGACATCGGCCGGCGCACCGCGGCGGGCGAACCGGATCTGCGGGTGGCGCGCGTCTGGGTGGAGTACGCACCGGAGCTGCCGCCGGGCGCCACCGGCTCGGTCCGGTTGGCGCCCCTGGTCCCGGGCGACTGGCGGGACCTGCAACCGGGCCGAACGATCACCATGCACGAAAGGCGGCCCGTCGCGGGGACGGCCACGATCATCGAGGTGGCTTGAGCGGGAGGGTCACGATGGGCACATGCCCCGTCCCTCCGACACCGGACGCTTCGCCGACGTCGCCGAGCCCGACCTGGCCCGCGTGCAGTCCCACACCGACGTGGCCCGCATCGTCGAGCTGATGCTCGCTGACCTGCGCGCCCACCCGCAGGCCTGGGAGAACCCGACCCTGGAGCGATTTCTCGACGCGCTGGCCGCCGGCCTCGACGACCTCGGAGCGCTGCACACCAACCGGGGCGAGGCCATGCCGTCCGAGCCGAGCTGGAAGCTGCTCGCCGAATGCCTGGTGATGGCCACCGGGTACGAGTGAGGCGGGCGCAGCGAAGGGAGTTCCTGATGACACCTGAGCCGTGCACCGACCGCGACGGTCTGCGGCGGCACCTGTCCGTGAACCTGTACGACGACCCGAGCGGGGACGGCGGACGGATCGGCCACACGCTGTGCTCCACACCCGGCAACGTGGTCGGGGCCAGCGATCAGGCCGCGGTCGACGTCGCCTACGACATGTACCTCAGTGACATGCACGTCTCGGTCGCGCAGCTGCCACCGTGCGACGAGTGCCGGCGGGCCGCCGAAGACCTGGCGAACAGCAGCGGCTAGGCGGGCGCGAGGACCCGTACGGCGGAGATCGCCGACGCCGACGGCAACGTGAAGGTGAAGCGCGACCCACCGCCGGGGTTGTCGGTGGCCGCGATCGTGCCACCGTGACGTTCCACGATCCGTTTGCAGATCGCCAGCCCGAGGCCGGTGCCGAGATAGCCGCCGCTCAGGTGCGCGCGGTGGAAGTTGGCGAAGATCGCGTCGTGCTGCCCCTCCGGGATGCCGATCCCGTTGTCGGCGATGCAGACCCGGACCCGGTCGTTCTCGTCGGTGGCCGTGATCGTCAGGGCCGGCCGGACGCCGGCGGCCGTGTACTTGATCGCGTTGCCGATGAGGTTGTCCAGCAGTTGCCGCACCAGCACCGGGTCGGCGTTCACCGGCGGCAGCCCGCCGATCGTGAACTGCGGCTCCGGTTTGCCGGCCGCGACGGCGGCGTCGGCGCGGGCGCTCGCGATCTCGGCCACCACGGCGGCGAGGTCGACCCGCGCCGGGGCGACCATCGCGTCGCGGGCCGTCGTGTACTCGAGCAGGTTGTCGATCAGCGAGCGCATCCGGCCGGACGCCCGGGACAGCCGGGTCAGATCGGCGCGGACCTCGTCGCGCCCAGGATGCGCCGGCACCTCGTCGAGGGCGCCGAGCGCGGCACTCGTCCACCCGTCCACGCTGCTCAGCGGGTTGAGCAGGTCGTGCGCGACCACGCCGGCGAAGTTGGTCAGCTCGTCGCGGTGGCGGCGTTCGGCGGTGACGTCGTGGAACAGGACGACCGTGCTGTGGGTGCCGTCCGGGTTCGGCAGGGCGGTGGCGGTGACCCGGACGACCCGGCCCTCGGACATTCCCGGGCTGCGCACCAGCGTCTCCATGGTGCGTGCCTGTTCGCTGACCAGCGCGGTGAGGTAGGCCTGCTCGTCGCCGGCGTAGCGGGAGCCGTCCGGCCGGAAGAACTCGCAGGACCCGCCGCAGCCGAGCAGGTGCACCGAGGCGGGATTGCGCAGCAGCACCCGGCCGGTGGAGTCGAGCACGGCCAGGCCGTCGGCCATCGAGTCGACGATCGCGGTCATCAGTTCGGCGTGCCGCGACGCCTGTTCGCGCTGCGCGGCCAGCTCGGTCATCAGCCGGTCGCGCTCGTCGCGGCCCAGCGCCAGCGCCAGGCCCACCACGGCGACCATGGCGGCGAAGGTCTGCAGGATGATCGACCGCAGGGCGTGACTCTCCACGATCGCGAACGGGCCGCCGTCGTGCACCGTGTAGAGCGCGGCGATGGTGGCGGCCACCAGGCTGTGCGCCACCACGAACGGCGTCGCCAGCCGGGTGGCGGCCCACACGGTCAGACCGAGCACGGCGAAGGTGAGCGGCAGGCGGTCGCCGTAGTGGAACCCGAGGATGTACAGCGAGGTGGTGCAGACGGCGAGGGTCGCGTACTCGAGGATCCGCCAGCGGGGGGTGCCGCGCAGCGTGGTGAGCCAGTGACGGCGCCACCCGGCCAGCGAGCCGTGACGGGCCCGGTAGGTCGCCACCGCCTGCCCCACGCAGATCCCGGCGATGCCGATGATCAGGGTGCTCGCGGTGTTGCGGGCCAGCCACACGACCGCCGAGACCCACGAGTACCCGTCGCCGAGCAGCCACCGGCTGGTCGGGCCGACCAGCGCCCCGCAGGCGGTGGAGGCGAACGACGCGGCCAGCAGACTCCACAGGTCACGGGGCGAGCGCACCGGCTCGGTGCCGCCCCCGCCCCACAGGCCCGGCCGCCAGCGCCGCAGCAGCAGAACGAAGACCAGCGCCTGGGCCAGGTTGGCGGCCGCGGACGCCAGCGCGGTGGCGAACGTCGCCCCGGTCAGCGAGTTCGCGAACAGGGAGATCACCACGAGCGCGCCGGCGTCCGCCCAGAACGCGGGGGAGTGCCGCTGCGCGCAGAACCAGATCACCGCGACCCCGGCGGCGGGCCACACCATGCTCAGGTTGGTGCCGTCCATCACGGTGAGCCGTCCGGCCAGGGACGCCGCCAGGTAGGCGAGAGCGAACACCGCGGTATGCAGCAGTGACACCCGGTACCCCATCCGTGACCCCTGTCGAGAGAGATCTGACCTCCCCCTATCGGCCGGATCCGCTATTCGCTGAGCGCGGGCTGCACGGCCAGCTGCTGCCGCAGGAACGTGGTGATCCGAGCCCGGGCGTCGCGGGCCTGCGGCACCAGGCCGGGCATGCTGAGAAACGCGTGCGGCGCCCCGGGATGCTCGCAGACCTGCGCCGGCGTGCCGGCCTCACGCAGCCGCCCGGCATAGGCGCGGCCCTGGTCGGCCACCGGGTCGACGAGCGGCACCACCACCAGCGCGGGCGCGAGGCCGCTGAGATCCCCGGCCCGCAGCGGCGACACCGCCTGCGGATCAGATCCATCGGGTACGGCCAGGCGCACGAACAGTCGCATCTGCGCGACGGTGAGCATCGGGCTGTCGGCGTGCTCGGTCATCGAGGGGTAGTCCAGCGCCGCCGGCGTCAGATCGGTGCACGGGTTGACCAGCACCTGCCCGCGCAGCGGCAGCCCGGCGTCGCGGGCCCGGATCGCGGCCATCGCGGCCACCGCCCCACCGGCGCTCTCGCCGAAGACCGCGACCCGCCGCGGGTCGACACCCCACTGTGCGGCGTCGCCCACGACGCAACGCAGCACGTCCCAGCCGTCGTCGACCGCCGCGGCGAGCGGGACCCGCGGGCTGATCAGCCGGTGCTCGACCGACACGACGACGGCGGGCAGGCTCGCCGCGACGTGACTGCTGATCCAGTCGCACTGCACCGCCGTGCCCACGAAACCGCCACCGTGCACGTGCACGATCAGCGGCAGCGGCTCGCCCGCCGGGGAGGCGGGGCGGTACACGCGAACCCGGAGATGGCGATCCGGCAGCGTCAGCTGCTGCCAGGCGATCCGGGCGCGACGGTCCGGAAAGCCGCTGACCAGCCGGGTCAGCCGGGCCGAGCGCCGGCGGTTCTCGGCGTCGCGGAACCGCTCCAGCTCGCCGGCGGTCAGCGCCGCCCAGTCCGGTTCGGTGCGCAGGGCCCGCAGCAGCCGGACACCCAGCGGCGGTCGTCGTGTGGCGGTCATGGCATCCCCTCGATTACGCTACTTCGAGTATCGATACTAGAAGTAGCACAACTCGCTAGGGTGTGACCATGCCCCGACCACCCGGCCGTCCCCGCACCGGCATCGACGACCTCGTCTTCGCCGCGACGCTGAGCACCGTCCACGACCTCGGCTACGCGCGGGCCACCGTCGACCGCATCGCCGCCGCGGCCGGCATCGCGAAGACCACGATCTACCGGCGCTGGCCGACCAAGGGCGCGCTGATCACCGCCTGCCTGCTCGACGCGTTCGGCCCGGCGCCGCTGCACGGCGACAGTCCGGACGAGATCATGGCCGGGGCGATCCGCTGGACGGCCGGCAAGATCGGCGAACCCGGGATCGGGGCCGCCTTCGCCGGCGTCTTCACCGACGCCGTCAACGACCCCGCCCTGCGCGAGATCCTCGCCGGCCAGCTGCAGGAGCCCTACAAAATGGCGCTGCAGAAGGCGCTCGGCGAGTCCGAGAGCCGGGTGCTGTTCCTCATCGACGTGGTCGTCGGCACCCTGCTGCACCGCCTCGGCATGACCGGCGAACCGATGACCGACACCGACGTGGACGCCCTGGTCGCGATGATCCAGCGCAGCCTGCGTCAGTGAACGCCGGCCACGCAGAAACGGTTGCCCTCCGGATCGGCGAGCACGACATAGGGCACCTCGTCCGGGTGCCGCTCGCCCGGCTCCGGATAGAACGGCCAGTCCACGCGCTGCGCGCCGAGCCCGACCAGGCGGGCCACCTCGGCGTCGAGATCACCGTCGGTCTGCAGGTCCAGGTGGATGCGGGGCAGCTCCGGCGCCGGGCTCTCGCTGGTGTCCATCGCGATCGGCGCGCCCACCACACCGGGCGGTGGCTCGATCACGATCCAGTCGTCGCCGTCCCACCGGGGCGGGCGCCGCACATAACCCAGCGCCTCCATCCAGAAGGCGCCCGCACGCTCCGGATCTTCGACACCGAGGGAGATCTGCGCGATCGCTGCCATCGGCCGATCCTAATGCGCCGGTTCAGCTGAGGGTGCGCGCGCGCCCGGCAAGCGGCGACCGTCTGACATTGATCAGCGCGTTGACTGCCGCGACCGCGTTGAGCGCGGCGATCAGCCACAACGCCGGCCCGTATCCACCGGTGCGCGTGAAGGAGATCGCCATCACCAGCGGGGCCAGGAACCCGGCGACCCCGGCCGCCGTGCTGACCAGCCCGATCACCAGCCCGATCATGGGCGGCGGCACCGCGACCGCGAGCTGCGCCATGATCGTCGTCTGGAGCACGCCCAGGCCGACGGCCAGCACCGGCAGGGTGGCCGCCAGCATGACCGGCAGCGGGGGAGTGAATGCCTGCACCGTGGCGGCCACGGTGATCGCGATCAGCGCGACGGCGAGCGGCCGGGCCGGCTCCAGGCGGTCGGCCAGCCAGCCGCCGAGCGGCCGGGTGAGGACCGAGACGATGACGACGACGCCCAGCACGTCACCGGCGCGCACCGCACTGACCTGGTAGGTGTTGACCAGGTACAGCGGCAGGGCGGCGGTGAACGTCGCGAACGAGGCGAAGCCCACCGCGTACCAGAGCGCCGCCCGCCGGGTGACCGGCAACCGCAACGCCGAGGCGAACCGGCCGCGGCCCTGCGCCGGCGACGCCGCCAGAGCCGGCGCGTTGCGCGCCGCGAAGCCCGCGACCAGAGCGAACACCGCGAGCATCGCGGCCCCGACCAGAAACGGCGCGGCCAGGCTGTACTCGTCGACCAGCCGGACAGCGGTGAACCCGGCGATCGCATTGCCGCACAGGCCCGCCCCGACCGCGCCGAGGGCCAGGCCGCGGCTCCCGCCGGCGAACCAGGCACTGACGAACGGCACGCTGACGGTGAGCATGGTGCCCGCGATGCCCAGCAGCGCGGCGCCGGCCAGCAGCCCCACCGCCGACCGGGTCCCCGCCGTGGCCAGCACCAGCAGGGCGACGATCGTCGCGGCGGCCACCACCACGAACATGACGCGGCCACCGAACCGGTCGGTCAGGGCGCCGACCGGCACCCGGCCCAGCGCGCCCACCACCACGGTCAGCGACACCGCCAGGGCCTGCTGGACCGGGGTCAGCCCGAGCGCCTCGTCCAGGATCGGCGCCAGCGGCCCCATCAGCGCCCACGCCCAGGAGGCGATCACATAGGCGATCACCGCGACGGCGAGCATCGCGAGACGTTCCGGCGGTTGGCGTACCGGCACGCCGGCGGCGTCGGTGATCTGCACTTTTCGGCCTCCCCATGGCTCGGGTGGACTATCGCAGCCGCCCGCCGGGAGATCAACGAACTGTCAGGTCGACGGCTCTCAAACCGCCATCGCGGGCGGATATGTGGCGCGGGCCGGGCGGGCGTCGTACTCCCGCCAGGCGACGGCGAGCCGCCGCACGGCCTCGCTCAACTCCTGCGGCGCCGCCAGGAAGTGCAGGCGCAGATGATCGTCGCTGGTGCCGTCCGGGTCGAGACCCGAACCGGGCAGCACCGCCACCCCGTGCCGCAGCGCCAGCTGGGCGAACGAGCGAGCGTCGCCGTGCGGCAGCCGCACCCACAGGGTCTGCCCGCCGGGCACCGCCGGCGCGTGCCACGCCGGCAGATGCCGGGCGAGTTCGGCACGCAGGTGGTCATGGTGGGCGCGGCGCTCGGCGGCGGTGCGCCGCAGCAGCGGCTCCAGCCGCGGGATCAGCTCGGCGGCGGCCAGCTGGGCGGGCACGTTGCCGCCCAGATCGAACACGGTACGCATCCGCGCCAGCCGGGCGATCATCGCGGCGGTCGCCCGGACCCAGCCGACCCGCAGGCCGCCCCACGCCACCTTGCTCAGCGAGCCGATCGTGATCACGCCGTCGTGGTGGGCGGCGATCGGCGGCGGCACCGGCTCGCCGGGGAAACCCAGGTCGGTCAGGGCCTCGTCCTCGATCAACGGGACCTCGGCCGCGGCGGACGCCGCAGCGATCCTGCGCCGGACCGCGGGGCCCAGGACACTGCCGGTGGGGTTGTGGAAGGTGCTCACCGCGTACGAAAGCACGGGTTTGTGATGTGCGAGAGCGGAAGCGAAGCCACCGAGAGTGACCGGAACCGTCCGCAGGACCGCACCCTCCTCCCGGAACGCCTCCAGCGCCCCGAAATAGGTCGGCGCCTGCACCAGCACCCGGTCACCGGGCCTGATCAGGGCCCGGGCCAGCAGCGTCAGCGCCTGCTGCCCGCCGGTGGTGATCAGCACCCGGTCGGCGGTGGTGGGCAGCCCGCGGGCGGTGAACCGGTCCGCGAGGGCCTCGCGCAACGCGAGATGGCCCATCGGGTGGTAGCCGATGTCACCGGCGATGTCCGCCAGCCGCGGCACGGTCCGCGCATAGGCCTCCACCAGCTCCGGCGGCGGCGCGTCGGGCGCCGCACAGGCCAGCATGATCACGCCGTCGCGGGGTTCGAGCAGGTGCAGGAATCCCGGCGCCTCGGTCGTTGGCCGGGCCGTCGCCGCGACCGGGCCGGCCACCCGGGTGCCGCTGCCCTGGCGCCGCACGATCCGGCCCTCGCCGCACAGCAGGTCGTAGGCCGCGACCACGGTGCTGCGGCCCACCGCCAGCGCGGTCGCCAGCGCGCGGTCCGGCGGCAGCGGCGCGCCCGGCGGCAGCTCGCCCTCGTCGATCAGCGTGCGAATCCGCGCCGCGAGCAGCAGATACAGCGCGCCGCGCCCGGACGACCAGCGACCCAGACGCTCCACCAACCCGATTGGCTCCATCAGCAAACCAATCTAACGGCATTGGCCCTGCTCCGGGAAGGGGCCCGCCGCGACGATGAACGCATGACCGATTTCGCGCCGAGCGCCATGACCGCGCTGATCGACGACCACGCCCGCTTCGACCTGGCCGAGAGCACCTGCCCACCGGTGTCGCTCGGCGACCTCGCCGACCCGGCCGAACTCGCCGCCGTGCCGCTCGGCTACGGCACCACCCGCGGCGACATCGCGCTGCGGGAACTCATCGCCGCCGGGACCGGCGTGACCGCCGGCCAGGTGCTGGTCACGGTCGGCGCGATCGAGGGGATGTTCCTGCTCGCCCAGGCCGTGTGCCGGCCCGGCGACCGGGTGCTGCTGGTCACGCCCTGTTTCCCGCCGGCGCGGACCGTCCCGGAAGGACTCGGCGCCGAGATCGACGTGGTGCGGGCGAGCTTCGACGACGGCTACCGCCTGCCACTGGAACGGGTGGTGGCGGCGCTCGGGCCGCGTACCCGTCTGGTGTCGCTCGCCTCGCCGCAGAATCCCTCCGGCGTCCGCGTCACCGAGAGCGAGCTGCGCGAGCTGCTCGCTGCGGTGCGCTCCCGCGCACCGCAGGCGGTGGTCCTGGTCGACGAGACCTATCGGGAGTCGACGTACGCCGAAAGCCCCGTCCCGCCGTCGGCCGCGGTCCTGCCGGGCGTCGTCACCTGCTCGTCGGTGTCGAAGGCGCACGGCGCACCCGGCCTGCGGCTGGGCTGGCTCACCGTGACCGACCCGGCCCTGTACGAGCGGCTGCGCGAGGCGAAGTTCGTGACCACGATCGCCTGCTCCGCAGTGGACGAATTCCTGGCCACCCGGGTGCTGCAGCGGCGCGACGAGATCCTGGCGCCGCGCGCCAAATTCCTCGGCGAGCAGTGGGGCGAGCTGCGCCGGTGGGCGGCCGATCAGCCGGTCGACCTGGTCGTGCCGCACGGCGGGCCGCTGTGCTGCGTGCGCCTGCGCCCGGACGTCGACGTCGCCGCGTTCTACACCCGGCTCGCGTCGCTGCAGACCCGGGTGGCGCCCGGCTCGTGGTTCGGCGAGGACGACCGGGTCTTCCGGCTCGGCTTCGGGCACCTGCCGGCCGGTGAGTTCACCGCGGCGCTCGACCGTCTCGCCGAGGCGTTGCGGCTCAGCTCACGCTGAGCCGCAACCGGTGTGGCTCAAGCCTTGCAGTGGTGCTTGCGGTTCCACGCCTTCACGGCCGCGACCGGGCTCTTCTGCCCGCCCTTGCGCCACGAGTTCAGGTATTTCGCCGGCCACACCACGCCCCGGCGCACCTTCCAGTCGCCGGTCTTCTTGCACGGCGGCGAGATGCCGTAGTGCAGGTGGCAGACGTTGCTGGCGTTACCGGTCTTGCCGAGCTTGCCGACCACCTGGCCGGCCTTCACCCGGACACCCTTCTTGATGCCCTTCGTCACCTTGCTCAGGTGCGAACCGTAGTAGCGGACCCCGTCGTCACCGAGGATCGAGACGAACTTGCCCCCGTTGTACGGCCCGTCCGGCTTGCCCTTCACATACCGGTCCTTGCGGCTGACCTCCAACACGACACCGCTGGTGGTGGCCAGCACCGGCTTGCCGCAGGCGGCGAAGATGTCGGTGGCCGGGTAACCGGAGTGCGTCTTGGGCACCGACACGTTCGACGCGCGCACCGGGAAGACGTATTTGATGGTGGCGGCTGCCGCAACCGGCGTTATCTGCACGGCCGCCGCCGGCTGCTGCGCCGCGGCCTCGGGCTCGTCGGCGCTGCAGCCGGCCAGACAGGTGGCGAGCAGAGCCACGCCGGTCAGGCTGGTAACTAATCGCATCGCGCCACCATAGGGGGAGCGGGCGGCCGCCCGCAGTCCCGGCCGCGACTGTCGGCCCGGGAACACCGGTACCGTGACCGCGTGCTGCCGCCCAGGTTGTTCCACGTCAGTGATGAGGGTCCGTTCACCACGATGAGCCCCCGGCCCTCGCCTCCCGGCACACCATATGAAGGGCGCGAGTGGGTCTGGGCTGTCGACGAGACGCGGCTGCCGAACTATCTGCTGCCCCGGGATTGTCCCCGAGTGTGCTGGGCGACGCCCCCAGCGCCGCATGCCCTGCTCAGCTCACCCGCCGCCCGCGTGATCGTGGTCGAGCACGGATGGCTGCCCCGTCTCCGGCAGGCGTCCCTCAACGTTCACCACCTCGATCCGGCGAACTTCACGCTGCTCGACGCGACGGCCGGCTACTGGGTGAGTGAGCAGACCGCCCGGGTGCGGGAGGTGACCGAGGTCGACGACTGCCTGACCGCCTTGGGCCGGCATGACGTGGAGGTGCGCCTGACCGCCTCGCTGTGGCCGTATGTCGACGCGGTCGTGGCGGCGGGAGGCGAGTTCAGCGCCATCCGGATGCGAAACGCCCGTCCCCGGCAGACAGTCGGCGACAGCGTTCGCTGAGCGTCCGCGTCCGAGCGCCTCCCGGATCGCGCGGCATCAGCGTGCATCACGCAGCCGAAGTCGCAGGCGCCGGGCGGACCCTGTTGCCCTTGCGGCCTCGCTCCTCGCTATCACGGTGGGAATGCGGTCCGGAAGGCAGCGATCGTGGCGGCCTGCTCATCCGGATATTGCTCGATCGCCTGGTGCACAGTGCCGAGGGCGGCGATGAGCGGGTCGTCCTGGCGTGCGCTGATGACCGTGTTGATCGCCTGAACGGCGGGGCGAGCGGCGGCAGCTCGAATGCGAGCATCGCCTTGTAGCCGTCGGTGTCGGTGCCGAACCGACCCTTCCCGAGAACACGCTCGCGCTGGTCGACAGCCTCGTCGCCGAAGAGAGGACGTTCGACCATCGGCCACGACGAGCAGGCAAAGGCGGCATAAGGCGTATCCGGTGCCGGCAACTGCCACCGGCCTGCGGCTGTGCAGATGGCAGAACTCGGTGAGTGTTACCCGGTGCACGCTGCACATATGTGCCGCCTATCGTGATCACGCCTGGCGTCATCTCAGGGGAGTTAGCGTGGACCGGATCACTGCACTTCAGGAAACGATCGATCGCATTGCCGAAGCCGCTGGGCACTACGGTCCGGAACGGCAGGTCCTCAGTATCGACCCTGTTGACCTCTTCGCCGCCCCGGACCCGAACCAGCATGGCGGCTACACGACGTTAACCACTGGCGTCATCCAACGCGCTCTCGTCACTATCGCCAACGACCATCGAGGGTGCGCCATTTCCGACTGCGGCACGTGTGCTGCTCTGCGCACCGGTCTCGCCGCATGCCTGTCGGAATTGAGAAGTGAGCAGCAAGCGCTGCGGGAACAGCCTGACGAGACTGAGCCGCGTTCACTATGGCGACGGCTCAGGCGCGGCTAGGAAGAGAACTCCGGTACCGGCCATACGATTTTGCCGCCGAGCGTGCGGCTGCAGGCGGGGCAAACTATAGAAGCCTGTGGCCGGCCTCGGTGATGTGAGCGGCGAGTACGACGCCCTCGGGGCTGTCGGACCAGACGGCAGTGCGTGTGCTCTCTCGCGCAAGGTCGTCATCGGTCAGCGGCACGCCTTCCTCCCATTGCGCGGGCAATTGCGGAACTGGCGCACTTCGACGAAGCCTCGTGTTGCCAGCGAGATCAAAGCGGGCGCGAGGATGTCAGCGAGTTGCTGCCGTGTCGTCTCCTCGTGCCAGCGCATTTTCCAGAGTGGCAGTGGCGAGTCCTCAAGTGGCTGCAGGACCAAGACTTCGGCGTTGTCCAGCCATTCGTCGGCCATGCATCCCTCCAGATGGAGCGGGATTAGTGCAGCGGGCACTCGGGCGATCGCTTCTGCCATTGTCCGTGCTCGGGTCAACCTGCTGTCACAGTCGGTCGTCGGCCGGTAGCAGGCTGACGTCCTGTCGGCGCACTCGATCTTCGGTGGGCGACCCTCTGGGGCCGCGCGCCCGTCCCTGTTGTCCCGCGCCGGGTTCTGGATCTTCTGCGAAAGGTCGCCCGGAACGCTTGCGCAATGGTCAAGGAACGTTGACCATTGAGCGCATGCCTACCGATGATCTGCCCGAGACGTTTCACGTCACCACAGACGAGCAGCTACGCGCCGTCTCCAATCTCACGCGTCACCGGATCATGGCCGTGCTGCGCTTCGAGCCGGCGACGATTACGCAGATCGCCGACCGGGTGGGTCTGGCGAAGGGCAGCTCCAGCTATCACGTGCGGTTGCTGGAGCGGGCCGGCCTGGTGAAGGTGGTCCGGACGCGGAAGGTGCGGGGGGTCATCGAGCGGTACTACGCGATGGCCGCGCGGTCGATCGAGCTGCCCGATCCGGGCGAGGGAGGGCCGGACGTGCTGATGCGCCACGCCGTGGCTGACCTGGAAGCGTCGCCGGCGGATGGCCAGCGGTACGTACGGATGGCGCACCTGCGGCTCACCGACGAACAGTTCGCGGAGCTGGGGGCGCGGCTGCACGCACTGGCCGACGAGTACCGGGAGCTGTCCGACCCGGCGCTGCCCGACACGTCGCTCGTCTTCGCGCTGTTCCACCCGGCCCACCCGGTGCAGCCCGGACACGCCGAGGAGGGCGCCAGGTGAGCGCAGACCTTCGGAAGATGCCGACCGGGTTCGTACGACTGTGGAGCGCGCAGACGATCTCCTCACTCGGTGACGGGGTGACGCATGCCGCCCTGCCACTACTCGCGCTGACGCTGACGCGGGATCCGATGGCGCTCGCCGTCGTCACGGCCGCCGGGACGCTGCCGTGGCTGCTGTTCGGGGTGCTCGGCGGTGCGCTGGTGGACCGCTGGGACCGCCGGCACACGATGTGGGTCACCGACGCCGCGCGTGCGGTGTTGCTCGCAACAGCAGCGGCAGCAGCCGTATTCGACGTGCTGAGCATCCCGCTTCTCGCGGCCGTCGCCTTCCTGCTCGGCCTCGGCAGCCTCTTCTTCGACACGGCCGCCACGGCCTACCTGCCGGACCTGCTCGGCCGCAATTCCGCACTACTGGAGCGCGCCAATTCCCGCCTCCGCGGAGCCCAAACCGCCATGTCCGGCTTCGCGGGACCGCCCGCGGGCAGCGCCCTGCTCGCGCTCGGGCGGGCGGTGCCGCTGTTCGCCGACGCGGTGTCGTTCGCGCTCTCCGCGCTGCTCGTCCGGTCGCTTCCTGCCGTGCCCCGACCCGCGACGCAGGCCCGCGAATCGCTGCTGCGCCAAGCGCGGGCCGGCGCCGCGTACGTCTTCCGCGACCGGCTCCTGCTCGGCCTCGCCCTTCGCCCAGCCGTCGGGAACATCGCCTTCACCGCCGTCGGGACCGTCCTCGCCCTCTTCGCCCACGACCGCCTCGGCATCAGCACCTACGGCTTCGGCCTGCTCCTCACAGCAGAGGCCACCGGCGGCCTACTCGGCGCGGCCATCGCCTCCCCCCTCGGCCGGCGACTCGGCACCGGCACCGCACTGACCTGCACAGCCGCCATCGAAGGACTCGCCATCCTGGGCCTTGCCGCCGCCCCGAACCCCTACCTCGCCGGCCTCGCGCTCGCCGTCTGCGGAGCAGCCATGGGCGCCACGATGGTGCTCGCACCCTCCCTGCGACAGGCGATCGTCCCCGCCCACCTGATAGGCCGGGTCACCTCCACCTCGCGCATGCTCGCCATGTGCGCCGCCCCGCTCGGCGCGTTCCTCGGCGGCTGGCTGGCCTCCACAAGCGACGTTCGTACCCCGCTCTACACCGCCGCCGGTCTCCTCCTCACCATGACCGCCATCACGGCGAGCATGACCAGCAACCGCCGGGTCGAAGCCGCGCTGCGCGCCGCCACCCCGGCCGATGGTCCAGGTCAGCCGGAATCGGAGGATCCCGTCCGGCAAGGCGTACCGGAATTGGTGTGACGGACGACGAGCGGACGGGAACCCGGACCAGATGAATCTTGGAGATGGTGCGTCGATGTCGGCAAAGCTGGTGGAAAAGGCACTGGAACTGTTGTGCGGAAACTACATTTTTGCCGACCGGGCTCAGGAGGCGGCTGAGCGCATCCGCAGGCGACTGGCCGCCGGTGAGTATGACCAGTTGGACGAGGAAGCCCTCGGCCAGCGGCTGACGGCGGAACTGTTCGAAGTCTGTCAGGACAAGCACTTGCGGGTGCGGGCACGTACCGAGGACGTGCGCGAAGCGCTCACCAAGCCCGAGATGGAGGCGGTCTGGCGAGAGCAGCAGCGACTCACCAACTACGGCATCGCGCGTGTGGAGCGGCTGAACGGCAACGTCGGGATGCTCGATCTGCGGTTCGTCACCTCGGCCGGTATCGGTGGGCGGGCGATCGTCGCGGCCATGGAGTTGGTGTCACAGACGCACGCATTGATAGTTGATCTTCGTGCGAACCGGGGTGGATCTCCCGACGGTGCCGTGTTCTGGACGAGCTACTTCTTCCCGGACGGAGAAACCCATCTCAACAGCATCTACGAAGGTTCCACCGGCCGGACCCGTCAATTCTGGAGCCACGCATGGCTGCCCGGCGAGCGGTATCTCGACCGGCCCTTATACCTGCTGACCAGCGAATCCACCTTCTCGGCCGACGAGGAGATCTGCTACAACCTCAAGGCGCAGAAACGAGCCGTCCTGGTCGGCGCGACGACCAAGGGAGGCGCTCATCCGACGGATGCCTTCCCGATCACACCGACCCTCGAAATCACGGTCCCGGTGGCCCGCTCCATCAACCCGGTCACCGGCACCAACTGGGAAGGCACCGGCGTGGAACCCGACGTGGCCGTAACCGCCCAGGAGGCTTTCGACGTCGCCTACCGGATGGCCTTGCAACACGT
>NZ_JBEZZB010000127.1:0-32107 GCF_040638955.1 Actinoplanes sp. NPDC024001 | reverse complement strand
CGCTGGTCGCGATCGTGCCGGCCGGCCCGGGTGAGCCGCTGCCCCCGCCCGGTCCGCTGCCCGCCTCCGGCCTGCGGGTGCTCGACCTGACCCGGGTGATCGCCGGGCCGGTCGGCACCCGCATGCTCGGCGCGCTCGGCGCCGCCGTGCTGCGCGTCGACGACCCGCACCGGCCGGAACTGCCGCTGCACGCCGTCGACGGGATCATCGGCAAGGCCAGCACGACCCTGGACGCGGCCACGCCCGAGGGCGCCCGCACCCTGCACCGGCTGGTCGCCGAGGCCGACGTGGTGGTGACCGGCTACCGCCCGGGCGCGCTGCGCCGCCTCGGCCTGGAACCGGACCAGATCGCCGAGCGGCACCCGGGCACCGTCGTCGCCACCCTCTCGGCCTGGGGCGACACTCCCGGCTGGAGCGGCCGGCGCGGCTTCGACAGCCTGGTGCAGATCGCCACCGGCATCGGCTGGGCGGCCGGCGCCGGCGGCACCCGGCCCGGCGCGTTGCCGTGCCAGCTGCTCGACCACGCCACCGGCTACCTGCTCGCCGCCGGCGTGCTCACCGCGCTGGCCGGCCGAGCCCGCACCGGTGAGGTCGCGCACGTGGCGGTGTCGCTGGAACGCACCGCCCGCTGGCTGCTCGACGAGAGCCCCGGCCGGGCCGCCGGCCTGGAACAGCCGGACACCGACGCCTACCGCGCGGACCTGGGCGACGGGTGGAGCAGCATCCGCCCGCCCGGCCTGCTCGACGGCCGCCCGCTGACGTGGCCGTGCCTGCCACCCGCCTACGGCCGCGCCCCCGCGACCTGGCCCGGCTGAATAACCGGGCGCGCTATCGGCGCCGGCCCGCCAGAATGGCCCGCTGTGGGAGAAGACAGGTACGGCACCGCAGCACCGCACCGGCTGGGCGTCACCCGCCTGCCCGGCGGACGGCACCTGGCCTGGGCCGAGTGGGGACCGCCGGACGGTGTCCCGGTCCTGTTCTGTCCCGGTGCGGCCACCGGCCGGTCGCTGGCGTTCGGCAGCCATCTCGTCGACGGCCTCGGGGTGCGCCTGCTGTCGGTGGACCGGCCGGGCCTCGGCGGCTCCGACCCGGCGCCCGGCCGCGGCCTGCTCGACTTTGCCGCGGACGTGGCCGACCTGGTCCGCCTGCGTGAGCTGCGGGAGGTTCGCGGTGTCGGCTTCTCGCAGGGCACCCCGTTCCTGCTGGCCTGCGCCGCCTCCGGGATCCTGACCGCGGCCGCGGTGGTGGCCGGCACCGACGAGCTGGCGCACCCGTCGTTCGCCGCCGCCCTCACCCCGGACGTGACCGCGATGGTCGAGGCGGTCCGCTCCGATCCGGCCGCCGCCGAGAGGTTCTTCGCCGGGTTCGGCGACGCCGACGGCTTCTGGCAGCGGATCCTGGCGATGGCCGCCGGCCCGGACCGGGCCGTCTACACCGATCCGGTGTTCGAGGGCGCATACCGGCACGCGATGGCCGAGGCGCTCGCGCCGGGCCCGGCCGGATACGCGCGCGACACCGTGCTCGCCTCGGCGCGGTGGCCGTTCGAACCGGCGCAGATCCGGGTCCCGGTGGACCTCTGGTACGGGGCCGCCGACACCAGCCCCGTGCACTCGCCCGACTTCGGCGCCTCGCTCGCGGCCCGGCTCCCGCACGCCCGGCGCCACCTGGTGCCCGATGCCGGCGGCGCGCTGCTGTGGACCCACGCCGCCGACATCCTGCGGACCCTGCTGCGCCGCTGACCGGACGGTCACGCCCGGTCGGCATAATGGCGCTGGTGGACGTCGACCTTGCCTTGATCGGATATGGCGGCGCCACGTCGTTGCTGCTCGACGCGCTGGACCGGCACGGTGTGCGCGGGCTGCGGATCGCCACCGTGGACCCCGTCGAGACCGCGCGGCCGCACCGGACCTGGGCGTTCTGGACGGGGCCGCGGGACGCGTTCGACCCGATCCTGGACGCCGCCTGGTCGCACGTCGACCTCTACGGGCCGGGCGGGGCGCAACGGCTGGAGCTCGCGCCGATGCGTTACGCCATGGTGCGCTCCGGGCCGGTGTTCGCGCGGGCCGACGAGGCCGCGGACCGGCTGGGCGTCCAGGCGGTGCGGGCGAGCGCGGCCGCGCTCGACGACGACGGCACCTCGGTCACGGTCCGCGACGCGGGCGGCGCCGCGATCGTCCGCGCGGCCTGGGCCCTCGACTCCCGCCCCACCGCGCCGCACCGTCCCGGCCGCACGTTCTGGCTGCAGCATTTCCGGGGCTGGTGGGTGCGCGCCGACCGGGACGTCTTCGACCCGTCGTCGGCGATCCTGATGGACTTCCGCACCCCGCAGCCCGCCCACGGGGTGTCGTTCGGCTACGTGCTGCCGACCGGCCCACGGACCGGGCTGATCGAGTACACCGAGTTCTCCCCGGCCCGCCTCGACGACGCCGGGTACGAGACGGCGCTGCGCTCGTACCTGAAGCTTCTCGATCTTCCGGAGCTGGCCGTCGAGGAGGTCGAGGACGGCGCGATCCCGATGACCGACGCGCCGTTCGCGCGGCGGCCGTCGCCGCGCGTGGTGCGGCTGGGCACCGCCGGCGGGGCGACCCGGCCGTCGACCGGCTACACGTTCTCCGCGATGCGCCGGCAGGCCGAGGGGATCGCCGCCGCCCTGGCCGCCGGCGGTGATCCGGTGCCGCCCGCGGCGTACCCGCGGCGGCACCTGTGGATGGACGCGGTCGCGCTGCGCGCCTGGGACCGCGGCCTGGTCGCGGCGCCGGCCTTCTTCGAGCGGCTGTTCACCCGCAACCCGCCCGGCCGGGTGCTGCGTTTCCTGGACGGTCTGACCTCCCCGGCCGAGGAGGTGGCGCTGATGGGCTCGACGCCGCTGCTGCCGATGGCCCGGGCCGCCGCCGGCGACCTGCTCGCCCGGATCGTCAGGTAGCGGCCGGCAGCGGCTTGGTGCACAGCACGTCCGGCATGGGCAGGTAACCGAGCGCCCGCCAGAACCGCAGCCCGGCCTCGTTGTCCGGCATGACCAGCAGGTTCACCCGGGGACAGCCGAGCCGGCGGAAGCGGGACTCCAGTTCGGCGACCAGCCGGCTGGCGATGCCCTGACGGCGGTTCCGCGGGTGCACGGCGAGGCGCAGGATCCAGCCGCGCCGCCCGTCCCAGGTGCCCATGACCACCGCGACGACGGCGCCGTGCGACTCGCCCACCAGGAACAGCTCGGGGTCGCGGGTCAGTTTGGCCTCGAGTTCGGCGCGCGGCACCACCTCGCGGCCGGCTGCCGCCCACACCGCGACCACGGCGTCGTAGTCGGTCCACTCGAACGCCCGGATCCGCAGCACGGGCGAGAGCCTACCGGCGGCGCCGCCGGATGGTGATCACACCCGCGACGACGAGCAGCACCGGCAGCACGAGTCCCCACATCAACCAGCCCATCGGCCCAGATTGCACCGGTGTGCCGGAGCGCGGCTCACCCCTGGGGGGTGAGACCGAGGACGGCGGCCACCCCGGTGAGTTCCAGCAGCCAGCGGATGTGCGGGCGCGGGCCCTCGACCGTGCAGGCGATCCCGGCGGCCTCGGCCAGCTCGTGCACGGCGAGCAGGGCCCGCGCTCCGGCACAGTCGCAGAACTCCACGCCGGACAGGTCGAGCACGACGCGCTCGTGGTCGCCGGCGCCGATCATCCGGCCGAGCTGGTCGGCGACCGTGGCGGAGGCCTGGACGTCGATGCTGCCGGAGACGGCAATGACCAGCCGGCCCGCGTCGGAGGTGGCCACGACCGTCGCCGTGCAGGGGTCCACCAGCCGCGCGTACGCCAGCAGATGATTCTCGAAGCCCGTGTCGCCCATCCGCCCTCCGCAGCTCGCCGATGAAGGGGTCGTTCGCACAGGGTAGGCGTCTGATGATGCTCCGCTAGCTGTTGCACGCGTCGGCTATCCGAAATGCGCTGTCAACCGCGTCCCCGGCGCAGGGTCGTCCCCGGCGGGACATGGAATCTTGCCTGGTAGCGGGCGGTGAACGTGGCTGTCCGCGGGAAGCCCCACCGGCGGGCGACGGCTGACACGGTCGTGTGCCCGGCGTCGGTCCCGGCGAGTTCGGCGTGCGCCGCCACCAGCCGGACCTCCCGCACGTAGTTCAGCGGCGTCATCGCGAACTGCCGCCGGAACTCCAGACGCAGCTGGCCTGCGCTGATCCCGGCGATCTCGGCGAGCATCGCCTCGGTGTAGGGCCGCTGCGGCTCGGCGTGCACGGCGTCGACCGCGGGCAGGATGCTGCGCGGGGCGTGCCGCCACGGCGCCCGGTCCCGCAGCCGGTCCCGGTACTGGTGGTCGGCGGCCATCAGCAGGGCGGTGAGCAGCGCCTCCTCCAGCGGCGCCGCCACGATCGGCTCGTAGAACGCGCTGTCGGCGTTGTCGATCTCGGCGCCCAGGAAGCGGACCAGCCCGGTGACGGTGCGCCCGGCGGCGCTCCCGTCGTCGACCCGGCCGGAGAGCCGGATGGTGTCGCGGACCGGGACGTCGAGGACCTCGCCCAGATGCGTCTCCAGGGCCCGCCGGTCGACCTTGACCGCGAGCAGGTGGCAGTCGGCGCTGGCGTAGTGCAGCTCGGTCTGGCCGACCGGGCGGTACACCGCCGCGTGGTCCGGCCCGCCGCTGATCGGCCGGCCGTCCTGGCACGCCCAGAACCGGCCGGACTGGGCCACGTTCAGGTGGTAGCTGTCCAGCGCCTCGGTGACGCCGGCCACCGCTGCGCCGTACCGCACGTCGGCGACGGTCAGCGAGCCGAGGTGCAGGAACGCGAAGCGGGCGTCCAGGCTGGCGCCGCGTTCCAGCAGCCGCATCGAGCGTGGGTACAGGTGTTCCCCGCAGACCGCGCGAGCCTCGTCGGGGTCGCGGGTCCGCACCGAGACGGCCGGCCGCAGGTGGCTGGAGTACGCATCCATCACCGGAAATCGTGTCGGGTCAGCCGCGCTCCGGCAACCGGAAAGAACGCAGCTTCGCCGGGTCCCGGACGAAGTCGACCCGCCGGACCAGGTCGCCGGCGACGGTGAAGGAGACGACCGTGTCGACCGTGCCGTCCGGGTCGAGCACCACCATCCCGAGCAGGCCGTTGACCGCGACCGGCAGGCGGGTCTCCGCCGGCCGGGCCCGCTCCAGCAGGCCGAGCAGGAAACGGGCGACCCGCTCGGCGCCGTGCACCGGGCGGCGCGCCGAGCCGGCCCGGCCGCCGCCGTCGGTGGTGAGCACGGCCTGCGGGTCGAGGGTCGCCACCAGGTCGGCGAGCCGGCCGCCGGCCGCGGCGGCCAGGAACTGTTCCACCACCCGCTGGTGCTGGCGGCGGTCGACGCCGAGCCGCGGCGTCCCGGCGCTGACGTGCCGGCGGGCCCGGGCGGCGAGCTGGCGTACCGCGGCCGGTGTGCGCCCGACCGCGGCGGCGACCTCGGTGAAGGTCATGCCGAACACGTCGTGCAGCACCCAGGCGGTGCGTTCCGGCGGGGTGAGCGACTCCAGCACCACCAGCAGCGCGAAGCTGACCGACTCGTCCAGGGTGATCCGGTCGGCCGGGTCGACCAGCGGCGGCGGGGCGGGTTCGGGCAGCCACGGGCCGGGATAGGTCTCGCGGCGGAGCCGGGCCGAGCGCAGCACGTCCATCGCGGCCCGGGCGACGACCACGATCGCCCAGGCCTCGACGTCCGCGACCGGCCGCTGCCGGTCGGCGCGGACCAGTTTGAACCAGCACTCCGAGACGACGTCCTCGGCCTCGGAGACGGTGCCCAGGATGGCGTACGCCATCCGGACCAGCCGGGGGCGTGCCGCCGCGTAGGCGCCGGCGAGGTCGGTCACCGGGCCACCGCTCCGGTGGTCACCAGAACCGTCCGGGCGATCAGGCCGGGGTCGTCGCTCATCGGCACGTGCCCGGCGCCGGGCAGCGGCAGGTGCCGGGTGTGCGCGGGCAGCCCGCCGGTGAAGCGGGACTGCCGCGCGAGCAGGATCCGGTCGGCGTCCCCGAAGGCCACGGTCACCGGCACGGTCAGGCCGGCGGCCGGCTCGCACCGCAGCGGCCGGACGGCCCGGAAGGTGTCCCGGAAGCCGGGGCAGCGGCCCATCGCGGTGATGCTGCGCCGGGCGTCGTCCGGGCTGAGCAGCTCGGGGCGGGCGCAGACCTGCCGGAACACCAGCCGGCGGCCCCACGCCCACCGGCACAGCGCGGCGAGCGGCCGGCCGGCGAACCGGCAGCCGAGCCGGATGCCCAGCAGGACCACGGTGCAGTAGGCGGGCTGGGCGCGCTGCCAGAAGCCGGCCGGGGAGAGCAGGGTCAGCGACGCGACCGGCCGCAGCGCGGCCAGCTCCACCGCCACCCAGCCGCCGAGCGAGTTGCCGGCGACGTGCGGGACGTCGATGCCCCGCTCGTCCAGGGCGGCGGACACCGCCTGCGCCAGGTGCCGGGGCGCGCCGCCGGGGCCGGGGGAGTCGCCGTGTCCGGGCAGGTCCACGGCGTACACGGTGTGGGTCGCGGCGAGCCGGTCGAGCACCGGCCGCCAGGCCGCGCGCGAACCGCCGATGCCGTGCAGGAGCACCAGCGGCGGCCCGTCGCCGGTCTTGGTGAAGGCGAGTGAGGTCATGCAGTCAGGACGAGACGGCCGCCCGGGAGTGTGACAGGCCGGGCACGGCGCAGGCGAGGAAGCAGGCCGCGCCGAGCCAGGTGTTCACGTTGGCGACGGCCACGTCGACCATCGAGCCGGTGCTCGGCACCACGTAGGCGCCGACGGCCGAGACGCCGAAGAAGACGCAGCCGAGCAGGTTGACCGCGGGCTGCCACCAGCCGGATCGGCCGCGGGCCGGCCACCAGCCGTGGCGCGGCGACGCCCGGTACGCGATGACCCCGGAGATCAGGAAGCAGATCGAACCGAACGCGTCGGGCCGCCAGACGAGCCGGTCGTAGTCCGGGTCGGCGAGCACCACCTGCAGCGCCCGGAACGTGGTGACGTTGAAGAACAGCGTCCCCGCCGACTGGATCAGCGCCGCCCACCAGAGCGCGCGCCCGCCCGCTGCGGCGTCCCGGGTCTGCAGCGCGCCACCGGCGGTGAACAGCAGCGAACCGATGAAGAAGGTGGCCGCGTCGGCGCCGGTGCCGACCAGATCGGCGTAGGCGGGAACCGGGCCGATGAGGAAACACACCGACCCGAGAGCGAAGCACCACGCCATCCACATCGCACCGATGGCACCCGACGGAAACGGTGTGCGCCTCCTCCGCGGCGGATGACATCATGGCGGGCATGCCGCAGCGCGCCGTCCTGATGATGCGCCCCGTTCCGGGGCCCGCCGGCGTGCGCCGATAATTCGCCACCAGCAGCCCCTGGCATCAGGGGCTGCTGCCGGGGGCGGATTTCGGAGATCGTGATGAGCTTCTACGTCACCACCGCCATTCCCTACGTCAACGCGGCGCCGCACCTGGGCCACGCCCTGGAGCTGGTGCAGGCCGACGTGCTGGCCCGGCACCGGCGCCTGCGCGGCGACCCGGTGCGGTTCCTGACCGGCACCGACGAGAACGCGCTGAAGAACGTGACCGCGGCCGCCGCGGCCGGCGCCGACGTCGCCACCTTCGTCGCGGCGAACGCCGACCGGTTCGCGGCGCTGGCCGGGCCGCTCCAGCTGTCGTTCGACGACTTCCTGCGGACCAGCCGGGATCCGCGCCACCGCGACGGGGTGCGGGAGCTGTGGCGGCGCACCGCGGCCCGCGGCGATCTCTACCGGCGCGGCTACACCGGCTGGTACTGCCACGGCTGCGAGGAGTTCCGCGACACCGCCGGGCGCTGCCCGGAACACGGCGCCGCGCCGGAGCGGATCACCGAGGAGAACTGGTTCTTCCGGCTATCCCGCTACGCCGGCGCGATCACGGACGCCCTGGAGTCCGGGCGGATCCGGATCGAGCCCGCCGCCCGGCGCAACGAGGTGCTCGCGTTCGTCCGGGCCGGGCTGACCGACATCAGCGTCTCCCGGCCGGCCGCGCGGGCCGGCGGCTGGGGCATCCCGGTGCCGGACGACCCCGGGCAGGTGATCTACGTCTGGTGGGACGCGCTGGCGAACTACCTGACCGCCGACCCGGCCGCGTGGCGGGACGCGACCGAGCGCGTGCACGTCATCGGCAAGGGCATCGTACGGTTCCACGCGGTGCACTGGCCGGCGCTGCTGCTCTGCGCCGGCGAGCCGCTGCCGACCGCGATCGCCGTGCACGACTACCTCACCGTGGACGGCGCGAAGATCGCCAAGAGCGCCGGGACCGCGGTCGACCCGTTCGCCGTGGCCGCCCGCTACGGCGGTGACGCCCTGCGCTGGTGGCTGCTGCGCGAGCCGGCCCGCGCCGCCGACACCGACTTCACCGAACAGCGGCTGCTCACCCGCTATCACCAGGACCTGGCCAACGGGCTGGGCAACCTGGTCAGCCGGACCGCCGCCCTGGCCCGCCGCCGTCCGGAGCTGGAGCCGGGCGAGCCGCTCGGCGCGGACCTGCCGGACCGGATCGACGGTGCCCTGGCGGACTTCGACTTCCGGGCCGCCACCGGCGCGATCACGGACGTGGTCGCCGAGGCGAACCGCTTCGCCGAGCAGGAGCGCCCCTGGGAACTCGCGGACCCGGACCCGGTCCTCGCCCGGCTGGTGGCGACCTGCCGCCTGCTCACCCACGAGCTGGCCCCGTTCCTCCCCGCCGCGGCGGCCCGGGAGCCGGGCCCGTTCTTCCCGCGGATCTCCTGACGGATTTTCGTTGTCGCCCGTCTCCGGCGGCATCTACTGCGGTGGACCTCCGGCATCCCCCGCCCGGAGGCCACCATCCCCTGCGAGAGGAACACCATGCTCAAGAAGATGACCCCGCGGCGGCGCCGCGGGGTGATCGCCGCGGGCGCGGTCGTGGTGGCCGTGCCGACCGCCATGGTCGCGATCTCGATGCTGCCGGCGGCCGCCGCGGTGGCGCCGGTGGCCGGCGGCGTCTACACGCTCGCCTCGGCGTCGAGCGGCAAGTGCGTCGACGTGACCGGCGCGTCCACCGCCAACTCCGCGCTGCTGGTCCAGGTCTCCTGCAACGCCGCGGCCACCGACCAGCAGTGGAAGGCCGTCGCGCAGGCGTCCGGGCAGTTCAACCTCGCCAACGGCAACAGCGGCCGGTGCGCCGACGTGCCCAGCGCCAGCACGGTCTCCGGCACCCAGCTGCAGCAGTACGGCTGCGGCGACGGCCAGAAGACCAACCAGCTGTGGACCTTCGCCGCCTCGTCGGCGGCGGCCGGCAAGTACCTGATCAAGAGCGTCGCCACCGGCCTGTGCGTCAGCAACAGGGACGGCTCCACCGCCGGCAACAACCCGGTCGTGCAGGAGACCTGCGCGGACGTCGCCCGGATGCAGTGGTCCTTCACCTACGTCTCCGGACCGACGGCGCCGGCGACGACCACGCCGCCGGCCACCGGCGGCCGGCAGATGGAGGACCTCGATCGGGGCCTGATCAGCGTACGGTCGGGCAGCGCGAACCTCGTCTCCTGGCGGCTGCTCGGCACCGAGGCCACGAACACCGGCTTCAACGTGTACCGCGGCGGCACGAAGCTGAACGCCTCGCCGATCACCAACTCGACGAACTACCTCGACGCGGGCGCCGCCGCGACCGCGTCGTACACGGTCCGGGCCGTGGCCGGCGGCGTGGAACAGGCCGCCTCCCCGGCCTCGCTGAGCTTCGCCAACGGCTACCTGGACGTGAAGCTGCAGGTGCCGCCGGCCGGCAGCGACTACACCTACTCGGCGAACGACGCCTCAGCCGGGGACCTGGACGGCGACGGCGACTACGAGATCGTCGTGAAGTGGGACCCGTCGAACGCCAAGGACAACTCGCAGTCCGGCGTCACCGGCAACGTGTTCGTCGACGCGTACACCCTGCAGGGCACCCGGCTGTGGCGCATCGACCTGGGCCGCAACATCCGGGCCGGCGCGCACTACACCCAGTTCCAGGTGTACGACTACGACGGCGACGGCAAGGCCGAGGTCGCCATGAAGACCGCCGACGGCACCCGGTCCGGCACCGGCGTGGTGATCGGCAACGCGAGCGCCGACCACCGCAACTCCGCCGGCTACATCCTGACCGGCCCGGAGTACCTGACCATGTTCAACGGCCAGACCGGCGCCGCGATGTCGACGGTCGACTACACCCCGGCCCGCGGCACGGTCAGCAGCTGGGGCGACAGCTACGGCAACCGGGTGGACCGGTTCCTGGCCGGCACCGCGTACCTGGACGGGCAGCGGCCCAGCCTGATCATGGCCCGGGGCTACTACACCCGCGCCGTGGTGGCCGCCTGGGACTTCCGCAACGGCACCCTGACCAGCCGCTGGGTCTACGACTCCGGCAACACCAACACCGGCGCCTACGGCCAGGGCAACCACAACCTGTCCATCGCCGACGCGGACGGCGACGGCAAGGACGAGATCATGTACGGCGCCGCGGCGATCAACGACGACGGTAGGCTGCTGTGGCGCAGCGGCCTGGGCCACGGCGACGCCCTGCACGTCGGCGACTTCCTCCCGTCCCGGGCCGGCCTGGAGGTCTACCGGCCGTCGGAGAGCACCACCCAGCGCACCGACGCGATGCTCGACGCGCGGACCGGCGCGATCATCTGGTCGCACGCCACCTGCGGCTGCGACAACGGCCGGGCGGTCGCCGGTGACGTCTACGCCGGCAGCGCCGGGGCCGAGGCCTGGTCCTCGTCGGTCGACGGCCTGTCGAACACGGCCGGGCAGAACATCGGCCGCAAGCCGTCCTCGACGAACTTCCTGGCCTGGTGGGACGCCGACCCGGTGCGGGAGCTGGTGGACGCCACCCGGGTCGACAAGTACGGCACGGGCGGGGACACCCGGCTGCTCACCGGCTCCGGGGTGGCCTCCAACAACAGCACCAAGCAGACGCCGGCGGTCTCCGGCGACCTGCTCGGCGACTGGCGTGAGGAGATCGTCTGGCGCCTGTCGGACTCGTCGGCGCTGCGCATCTACAGCACCCCGACGGTCACCGACCGGCGGATCACCACGCTGATGCACGACTCGCAGTACCGGGTGGCGATCGCCTGGCAGAACACGGCGTACAACCAGCCGCCGCACCCGAGCTTCTTCCTCGGCAACGGCATGAGCACGCCGCCGCAGCCGAACATCTACGTGCGCTGAGCCGGTGAGGGCCCGGCCGTGTGCCGGGCCCTCGGTCTCTCAGTCGTGCCGGGGGCCGAACTCGGTGCGGAGCACGTCGCGGGCGACCGCCCTGCCGATGTCGATCCCGTGCACGGTGGCGAACCGGTAGTGCACCCCGGCCCAGATCCGGGCCTCGGCCAGTTCGGCGGTGGCGGCGGCGAAGCTGGTGTAGTGCCGGGTGGTGCCGGAGTCGGCGCTGTAGGCGTGGAACGCGACGCGGTCACGGCCGAAGAAGGCCCGCAGCACGGTCATGATCGACGCGGTGAAGCAGGAGTGCCCGGACGGGTACTCGGCGGACGGCGCGGTGGTGCGCAGCGGCGTCCAGGACTCGTCCGCCGTGGTGGCCGGGTTGCCGTCGGTGCCGGCGAGCGGGATCGCGGTCACCGGCCGCCAGAACGCCCAGCGCTTCTTCTCGCTGTAACAGGAGATCAGCGCGTCGGCGGTGGCGATCTCCACCATGGCGAACAGACGGGCGGTCTGCAGCGCGCTGAGCCGGTGGTCCTTCGCCAGGTTGCGTTTGATCTCCCACTCGACCATCCGCGGGTCGTCCCACCAGATCGCCGCCTCGGTCTGGTCGGCGGTGCGGGTGGTGCTGGCCGCCGAGCCGAGCGACTGCACCTCGTTGAGCTCGCGCGCCCAGGTGGCGCTGCTCAGGGCGGGCGGGGCGGGGACCCGGTAGGCCTTGGGGTCGCGGAGCACGAACGGTTTCAGGTCGGCGTACCACGCTCCGGCCTGGATGAAGCCGGGCGGCGTGGGCCGCCACTGGCCGGGCTGGTCGCCGACCGGCCAGGTGGCGTCGGAGAACGCGCCGTCGTCGCGGCGAGATTCGATCATGGCGGCGGCCGCGGCCTCGCCGACGGCGACGCCGCCGCGCTCCGCGCTGCCGTCCGGGACCGCGGCGAGGGCCGCGTCGTACTGCGCGGCCAGGGTGGTGGCCTGGGCCGGGAAGAGGCTGACCAGTACGCGGTGAGCCGCGGCCGCCACCGCGGCGGGCACCGAGTCGCGGGGCCGGGACCGCGGCGCGACCAGGTACGGCTCGTACGGGCTGCCGGCGATCGCGTTGACCGCGTCGTAGACGGCGCCCTGGACCATCGCGAAGCTGCGCAGCCCGGCCGTGGGCGACTGCCGGGCGGTCTCGTAGATGGCGGTCTGGGCGTGCAGGTTCCAGGTGATGACGGCGTCGGACCTGGTGGCGGGCGCGGCCTGGGCGGCGGGCGTGAGGGCCGGCGCCGCGGTCAGGACGAGTGCGGTGAGCAGGATGCCGGTGCGGCGGAATCGATGTGCCATGGGATACCCCCGTGGTCGGAAATCGGTTCCAGCCTTCTGCCGCCGCGCGGATCAGACAACGCAGTGACGGATATGCGCCTGCTCCATTTACAGAACTCGATGTCTCGCGCTAGCGGCGCAATCGGACATCCGTCGTCACCCGGCAGTCGCCCGGTCGTCCTCATAGGATGAACAACAGAGGGTGACCGTGCCGGCGGCGCCGACATCAAATCACATCGAAACGGACTTGCCGAAGGCGGGGGTCCGCCTGCCGTCATGGCGTTTGCAGGGTAATGCGATCATGCTGAATCGTTGGTCGGACCGGTAACCGGGGGAGATCGGGTGGCTGAAACCGCGAAGCGTCGCGCACCGTTGTGGGCTCGGCTCTGCCTGGCCGGCGGTTGCGTGGTCCTGGTGGCCAGCGGCGGGACCGCGGTCACCGGCCAGGCGCTGATCTCGAAGTACACGGGAGCGGTCACCGACAACAGCCTTCTCGACGCGCAGGCCGCCGAGGCCGCCCCGAAGACGAACCTGCAGAAGGGCGCGCTCAACATCCTGCTGGTCGGCATCGACCCGCGGGACGCGAAGACGCCGCCGCTGTCCGACTCGATCATCGTGGCGCACATCCCGGCCGACCGCAGCCGCGCCTACCTGTTCTCGATGCCCCGCGACCTGTATGTGGAGATCCCGGAGTTCCCGGCGGCGAACGTCCGGACCCACCACGCCAAGATCAACGCGGCGATGGCACTCGGCAGCCAGGCCGGCAACGGCAAGATCAAGGTCTCGCAGGGCTTCCAGCTGCTCTCCAAGACGGTCAGCAACCGCACCGGGATCAAGAAGTTCGACGCCGGCGCGATCATCAACTTCGGCGGCTTCAAGAAGATCGTCGAGGCGATGGGCGGCGTCAACATGATCATCGATCAGGACGTGAAGTCCGAGCACCTCAAGCCGGACGGCAGCCCCCGCGACCGGCTGTCGCAGTGCCAGGGGCACCACCGCTGCTCGCGGCCCTACACCGGCCCGCAGAAGGTCTACAAGAAGAGCAGCAAGCCGGTGCACCTGGAAGCCTGGGAGGCGCTCGACTACGTCCGCCAGCGTTACGGCCTGCCCCGCACCGACTACGACCGCCAGCGCCACCAGCAGCAGTTCATCAAGGCGATCGCGAAGCAGGCGATGAGCAAGGACATCGTCACCGACCCGGGCAAGCTCACCAAGGTGATGGGCGCGGCCGGCGACTCGCTGACCTTCGCCGGCGGCGACCACAGCATCCTCGACTGGGCCCTGGAGCTGCGCGACCTCAACGTCGACGACATGGTGACGGTCGACCTGCCCGGCGGCGGTCTCGGCACCGGCGGCGACTACAAGGGCGAGCAGTTCGACGAGTCGGTCGAGGGCTTCTTCGACGCGGTGCAGAAGGACGAGGTGGGCGAGTTCCTGCTCGACCACCCCGACTTCGTCAACAAGGAGGGCTGATCCGCCCGCGCAGCTCGCCGAGGCCGATCACGGCGCCGGCCGGGCCCGGGGCGGTCGCGGTGATCACCACCTCGTCGCCGTCCTCCAGGAAGGTGCGCACCGAGCCGTCCGGCAGCTTGATCGGCTCCTGGCCGCCCCAGGACAGCTCGATCAGCGAGCCGCGCTGATCCGGGTGCTCGCCGCTGATCGTGCCGGAGGCGTAGAGGTCGCCGGTGCGCAGCGACGCGCCGTTGGCGGTCAGGTGCGCCAGCATCTGCGCGCCGGTCCAGTACATGCCGGCGAACTCGGGCCGGGACACGACGTGGCCGTTGAGCCGCACCTCCAGGTGGATGTCCAGGCCCCACGGCGGGCTCTGCGCGTCGTCGAGGTAGGGCAGCAGCGGCACGGTTCGCTCCGGCGGCGCCACCCGGGCCTGCTCCAGCGCCGCCAGCGGGACGATCCACGGCGAGACCGAGGTGGCGAACGACTTGCCGAGGAACGGGCCGAGCGGCACGTACTCCCAGGCCTGGATGTCGCGGGCGGACCAGTCGTTGACCAGGCAGACCCCGAAGACGTGCTCGGCGAACGCGGCCTGCCCGACCGGCCGGCCCAGCGCGGAGCCGGTGCCGACGACGAAGCCGAGCTCGGCCTCGATGTCGAGACGCTGCGACGGCCCGAAGCTGATCTCGCCGTCCGGGCTGCGCCGCTGCCCGGACGGGCGCGTCACGTCGGTGCCGGAGACCACGACGGTGCCGGCCCGGCCGTGGTAGCCGATCGGCAGGTGCTTCCAGTTCGGGGTCAGCGGGTCCTGCCCGGGCCGGAACATCCGGCCCAGGTTGGTGGCGTGGTTCTCCGAGGCGTAGAAGTCGACGTAGTCGGCGACCGTGAACGGCAGGTGCATGACCGCGTCGCCGGCCGGCACCAGGTGTCCTTCGAGCAGCTCGCGGTAGACCTCGTCGGTGAGCCAGGTGGTCACCTGCTCGCGCACCTCGGCCCAGGTGCGCGGCCCGGCGGCCAGCAGCGCGTCCAGCGACGGCCCGGCCACCGCGGCGGCCAGCTGCGGGGCCAGCCGCCGCACCGCCGCCGGCAGGTCGATGATCCACTCGCCGATGGCGACACCCACCCGCGGGTGCGGGTCGGCCGCCGTGCCGAACACCCCGTAGGGCAGGGTGGCGATGCCGAAGGGATGGTCGGCCGGGACGTCGAGCCAGGTCAAGAGAGATCCTCCGGGAGAAGAAGTCCGTGGTGCAGCAGGCCGTCGACCGGCTCGCTGACGCTGCACGTGCCGAAGCTGACGAAGTGGTGCCGGACCGCCTTGGCCAGGACCTCGTCGATCCCGCCGACCGCGGCCGCCACCCGTTCGCCGTCCTGGTCCGCCAGGGCCCGCTCGATGTCGTAGCCCTGCAGGGCCTGGGCGGTGGCCAGGATGACGTTGAGGTAGCCGTGGTGCTCGAAACCGGTCACCGGATCGCGATGCCGGACCGGGTCGTGCAGGCCCGCGGTCAGTTTGAACGCGATCCCGCCACGGACGGCGGTCCAGAGCGCGCGGGCCAGCTGTGCCTCGGTCGGGAACGCGTCCGCCCGTACCCCGCCGGTCCTGATCTTGAGGCGCGAGCCGGCGTCGCGCAGGGCCGCGACGCGCGTCGCGGTGATCTCCGCGCAGGGGATCTCGGTGTACGCCGGAAGCGCTCCGCCCGGGGTGAGGCCGGGCCCCTCGACCGCGACCAGGTGCACCTCCGCGGCCTCCGGGAGGTCGGCCGGGCCGGGCAGCACGAGCGACACCGGCACGGGCGGCCCGCCGGCGGCCGCCGCGACCAGTTCGTCCCAGCGGGCCAGCGAGCAGACGAACGGGCCGAGCAGCGGCGCGAGCGGCGACGACTGCCGCTCGCGGTGCGCCGCCACCGCCTCGGCCATCGGCACGTTGCCGGGCGGGAAGATCGCCGCGTCGTCGAACAGGCGCAGGAACAGCGGGTTCAGCGCCTTCACGAGCTCGGTCCCCGGCCCGCCCAGGTCCAGGCGTAGCGGCCGTCGTCGCTGATGCTGCCCCCCTCGCCGAGGCCGAGCGGCCGGAACGTGTCGACCATGACGGCGAGCTCGTCGAAGCGCTCGGCGCCGAGGCTGGCCTCGATGGCGCTCGGCTGCGGGCCGTGCGAGTGCCCGCCGGGGTGCAGGGTGATCGAGCCGACGTTGATGCCGGAGCCCTTGCGGGCCTCGTAGTCGCCGCCGACGTAGAACATGACCTCGTCGCTGTCGACGTTCGAGTGGTAGTAGGGGACCGGCACGGCGAGCGGGTGGTAGTCGACCTTGCGCGGCACGAAGTTGCAGATCACGAAGTTGTTGCCCTCGAAGACCTGGTGCACCGGCGGCGGCTGGTGGACCCGCCCGGTGATCGGCTCGAAGTCGGCGATGTTGAACGCGTACGGGTACAGGCACCCGTCCCAGCCGACCACGTCGAACGGGTGGTGGGGCAGCACGTGCACGCTGCCGGCGAGCCCGCCCGGCCCGTCGCCGCGGTGCTTGAGGTAGACCTCGACGTCCTGCTCGTCGCGCTGCTGCGGCGCGCTCGGCAGGCGCAGGTCGCGCTCGCAGTACGGCGAGTGCTCCAGGAACTGCCCGTACCGGGAGAGGTACCGCTTGGGCGGGGCGATGTGGCTGTTGGCCTCGATCGCGTAGAGCCGCAGCGGCTCGTGCCCGGCCGGCACCCAGCGGTGCGTGGTGGCCCGCGGGATGATCACGTAGTCGCCGGTGGCCACCTCCAGGTCGCCGAAGACCGTCTCCACGGTGCCGGCGCCGGCCTCCACGTAGACGCACTCGTCACCGGTGGCGTTGCGGTAGAGCGGGGACGCGGTGCCGCAGACGACGTAGTTGAGCCGTACGTCGGCGTTGCCGAGCACCAGGCGCCGGTCGCGCACCGCGTCGCACGACTTCCACTCCTCGCCCTCGAACAGGTCGTGCAGTTTCAGGTGCCGGGGCAGCAGCGGCTGGTTGGCGATGGTCGCCTGGTTCGGCAGCTGCCAGATCCGGGCGCCGACCACCGCCGACGGGACGTGGCGGTGGTAGAGCAGGGAGGAGTCCGAGGAGAAGCCCTCCTCACCCATCAGCTCCTCGTAGTAGAGCTTGCCGCTCGCGTCGCGATGCTGGGTGTGCCGCTTCGGCGGGACGCTTCCGGCCCGCTGGTAGTGCGCCATGTCGAACTCCTCCCTCCCGGGTCCTCGGCTCAGAAGTTGCCGCGCTTCTCCTGCTCGCGCTCGATCGCCTCGAACAGCGCCTTGAAGTTGCCCTTGCCGAAGCCGAGGGAGCCGTGCCGCTCGATCAGCTCGAAGAACACGGTAGGCCGGTCGCCGGTCGGCTTGGTGAAGATCTGCAGCAGGTAGCCGTCCTCGTCGCGGTCGACCAGGATGCCGCGCTTCTGCAGCTCCTCGATCGGCACCCGGACCTCACCGATGCGGGCCCGCAGCTCCGGGTCGGAGTAGTACGAGTCCGGCGTGGCGAGGAACTCGATGCCCTCGGCGCGCAGCACGTCGACGGTGCGCAGGATGTCGTTGGTGGCCAGCGCCAGGTGCTGGGCGCCCGGACCGCGGTAGAACTCGAGGTACTCGTCGATCTGCGACTTCTTCTTGCCCAGGGCCGGCTCGTTGAGCGGGAACTTGACCCGGTGGTTGCCGGAGGCCACCACCTTCGACATCAGCGCCGAGTAGTCGGTGGCGATGTCGTCGCCGATGAACTCGGCCATGTTGGTGAAGCCCATGACCCGGTTGTAGAAGTCGACCCACTCGTCCATGTTGCCGAGCTCGACGTTGCCGACGATGTGGTCGAGGGCCTGGAAGATCCGCTTCGGGGCGCCCTCGCGCTTGCGGTGCGTCGAGGTGCGGGCGACGTACCCCGGCAGGTAGGGCCCGCTGTAGTGGTCGCGGTTGACCAGCGTGTGGCGGGTCTCACCGTAGGCGGCGATCGCGGCCATCCGCACCGTGCCGTGCTCGTCGGTGACGTCGTGCGGCTCGACCAGGATGGTGGCGCCCTCGTCCCGCGCGTGCTTGATGCACTTGTCGACGTCGGGCACCTCGAGGGCGATGTCGGTGATGCCGTCGCCGTGGCGGGCGTGGTGGGCGATGATCGGGCTGTCCGGGTTCACGCCGCCCTGGATCACGAAGCGGACCGCACCGCTCTTGAGCACGAACGACATGTGGTCCCGGTTGCCGGTCTCCGGACCCGAGTAGGCGACCAGCTCCATCCCGAACGCGGACTGGAAGAAGTGCGCGGTCTGGGTGGCGTTGCCGACCGCCCACACGATCGCGTCCCACCCGGTGACCGGGAACGGGTCGTTGCCCGAGTCGTACTCGACCAGCCCGACGAGCTGCTTGAGCGTGCCGAGGTCGAGTTCGGCGAGCCGCTCCTCGTTCGTGAGGGTGTCGTGGAAGGACATGGTGCTGAAGCCTCCTACAGCTGGGGCGGGCTGACGCCTCTCAGCTTGGTAAACCGCCGTGAGCTGCACAACAAGCACAGTTTTGAGCGGGCAGTTTGCTCAAAGTCACCACGTCGGACCGGCTTCGGCTGAGCAATCTGCCCACCCGATCAAGCGGCCGTGACACGGTGGGCTAGTTTGGCGGGTGCCCGACGGCTTTCTCCCGTGCGGGCGGCATTCGTGTTTCACTGAGGGGATCAGTGAGGGGAGTCGATGATGCGAATCGCCACGGTGCTCGGGTTGCTGGCGGCCGGTGCGGCGATCGCGGCCGGCGTCGCGGTCGGCGGGACCTCCCTCGCGTGCGAGCCGGAGCCCGGCCCCGGCTCGGTGCTCTACATCCCCGAGGAGCTCGGCCCGCCGGTTCCGGCGCTGGACGAGATGTCCTGGCCGGCGGAGGAGGACCACCTGTAACCAGGTGTGTTCTGTGCTAGTTCTCGTTCAGGACGTCCTATCGGTGAGCGTCACTGCGGCAGAAGGATGAACGCAGTCTCCCGATAGGAGTTCGCGGTGCGCAGACTGCTTCCCGTCCTGCTGATACCCCTGCTGCTGACCCCGGCCTCGCCCGCCCGGGCGCAGACCGGCGACGAGTGCCGCGGTGTGCCGTGGATGGATGCCCGCAAGTCGCCGGAGAAGCGGGCCCTGGCGCTGCTCGCGGCCAGCAGCCGGCACCAGAAGTACCGGTGGCTGGTGGAACAGCCGGCCAACAGCCCGCGGCAGACCACCTGGCCCGGCGACGTCGTCTATCCCGTGCAGGTGCCGTGCACGCCTACCGTGGTCTACTCCGACGGGCCGGACGGGGTGCGCTTCACCCCGGGCGTGACCGCCTTCCCGGCCACGATCGCCACGGCCGCCACCTGGAACCAGCGGCTGGCGTACGCGAAGGGCGCCGCACAGGCCGGCGAGGCGTTCGACAAGGGCAAGAACGTGCTGCTCGCGCCCGGCCTGGCCAGCGGCCGCACCCCGCTCTCCGGCCGCACCCCCGAATACCTCGGCGAGGACCCGCTGCTCACCGGGCTGATCGCGGCGGCCGGCACGCGCGGCATCCAGTCCGGCGACCGGGTGCTCGCCGCGCTCAAGCACTACGTCGCCAACGAGCAGGAGCTCGACCGGCAGACCAGCTCGTCGAACGCCGACGAGCGCACCCTGCGCCAGCTCTACGACCTGCCGTTCGAGATCGCCGTCGACCGGGGCCGGCCGGAGAGCGTGATGTGCTCCTACAACCAGATCAACGGCGTCTACGCCTGCGAGAACCCGCGCCTGGCCGAGGTGCTCAAGGGCGACATCGGCTTCGACGGATACGTGATGTCCGACTTCGGTTCGGTGCACTCCACCGCGCCGAGCCTGGTCAACGGCCTCGACCAGGAACTGAACCGGCCGGTCTGGTTCACCCCGGAACGCCTCGACGCGGCGCTGGCGGCCGGGCAGATCACCCAGCGGCAGATCGACGCGGCCGCGTTCCGGGTGGTGCGCTCCTACCTCCGGGGTGGGTTGTTCGACCATCCGTTGCCGGCCACGCCGGTGGCCGACGCCTCCACGGCCGCGCACAAGGCCGTCGCCCGGCAGGTCGCCGAGCAGGGCTCGGTGCTGCTGAAGAACGACCGGGCGCTGCCGCTGCGGCCGCGTTCCGGCGACACCATCGCGGTGATCGGGCCGACCGCCTCCGCCACGCCGGCCAACGGCATCAGCGCGAACTCGGTGTGCAGCCTGCCGTGGCGGTTCGGCACCCCGCAGACGTTGCCGTGCGAGGACCTGATCTCGCCGGAGCAGGGCATCCGGGAGCGGGCCGCGCGGGCCGGTGCCACGGTCACCTTCGACAACGGCAGCGACCCGGCCACCGCGGCGGCGGCCGCGGCGAACGCCGACGTCGCGGTGGTCTTCGGCTATCAGCGGACCGGCGAGTTCACCGACCTCACCGACCTGCGGCTGCAGGGCGGCGGGGACGCGCTGATCGCCGCGGTGGCGGCGGCCAACCCGCGTACCGTCGTGGTCCTGCAGACCGGCAGCGCCGTGGAGATGCCCTGGCTGGACGCCGTGCCCGCGGTCCTGCAGACCTGGTACGGCGGCGAGCAGATGGGCCCGGCCGTCGCCGCCCTGCTCTTCGGCGACACCAACCCGTCCGGGAAGCTGCCGATGACCTTCCCGCGCTCGCTGGCCGACACCCCGACCGCCGGGGAGCCGGCACGCTACCCGGGCGTAGGCGCTCCCATCCGCCAGGTCTCCTACAGCGAGGGCCTCAAGGTCGGCTACCGCTGGTACGAGGCGGAGGGCGTCGACCCGCTCTTCGCGTTCGGCCACGGCCTGTCCTACACCACCTTCGCCTACGGAGAACCGCAGGTCAGCAGCGATGCGCGCGGCGGGCTGCGGATCCGGTTCCGGCTTTCCAACACCGGCCGGCGTACGGGTACCGAGGTCGCCCAGGCCTACGTGACCCTGCCGGCCGCCACCGGTGAGCCGGCGCGACGTCTCGTCGGCTGGCAGCGGGTCACCCTCGCCGCCGGCGAGCACCGCACCGTCGAGATCACGCTGAGCCGCGCCGACCTGAAGGATCTCCACCTGCTCGAATACTGGTCCGGCGGCTGGCGGACCGCGCCCGGCACCTACCGGGTGCACGTCGGCGGATCCTCGCAGGCGACGCTGAGCGACACCTTCCGGGTGCGCTGACGTCGTAGCATCGCCGAATGCGCCGACGTCGATGGATCATCGCGATGGCCGCCGTGGCCGGGCTCCTCGGAGTCACCGCGGCGGCCGTCGCGATCGCGGCGCCGGCGGTCGCCGCGACCGCGTGCCCGCAGTGTTACGGCCTGACCAGCCTCGGCGACGGCGTCTACGCCGAACGCGACGACCCCGCCTACCGCCCGATGCTGGACGCCGCGGACGCGCGCATCACCGCCTTCTACGGCGGCCGCACCGTCGAGCCCCGGGTGCTGATCTGCGCCACCGGCGCCTGTTACCGCCGGATCGGTGGCGGCGGCGAGAAGGGCCGGACCATCCGCACCTGGGCGCTGCTGCTGTCGCCGAAGGGCGCGACCGAGACCATCGCCACGCACGAGCTGTCGCACGGCGAGTTCCACCAGCGCCTCGGCGCCGCCCGCGACCGGGTGCCGCAGTGGTTCGACGAGGGCCTGGCCGTGCTGGTCTCCGAGGACGAGCGCTACCTGCGGCCGGGCGCCGGCGCCGCCCGCTGCCGCGTGCCGCTCGACGAGGCGCTGGCGATCACCCGGACCGACTGGTCGGCGCCGTCACCCGGCCCGGTCGACGGCGGATATCTGCGGGCGGCCTGCGTGGTGAGCGACTGGGCGCACCGCAACGGCGGCCCGTCAGCCGTCCTCACCCTGATCGACCGGCTCCGCGCCGGCGCCGCCTTCGAAGAGGTCGTCACCGTCCCCTGACCGCGCGGCCGGCGCGATCAGGGTCCGCGCGCGGATGGTGAAGTCGCGCAGGAACAGGCCGCCCCAGTCGTCCGGCGCCATCATGGTGATCTCGACGCGCAGCTTGTGCCGGCCGTCGGACGGGTCGATCGGGAACTCCCGATGGCCGCGCGGCTGCCCGTCCGCCGGCGGGTCGACGGTCACGCTCTTGACCCGCCGCAGGTTGCGCCGGACATTGTCGATCGAGTCCCAGTAACCGGGCCGGTCCTCGGTGACCGTGACGGCGAGCGTGGGCAGGGCGGCGCCGGCGGGCAGCGCCAGGTACCACACGGTCGTGCGCTCCTTGGCGACGAAGCCGCAGGAGTTGATCCGGTGGAAGCCGGAGTTGCTGACCGCACCGACCCGCCACACGACCGTCGAGCGGGGCCAGCCGGGATCGGCCGGGCGGGCGGCCAGCACGGCGCCACCGGGCTCCCGGGCGTAGGCGACCGAGTCCAGCGGATGGATCTCCAGGTGGTTGTGCTCGTCGTCGTCGGTCGGTTTGTCGTTGACGAACGCGCCCTGCAGGTAGACGCGGCCCCCGATGATCGCCGAGTTGGTGCGCCGCTGGTCGACGGCCGCCACGGTCTCGGTGGTGCCCTGCTGGTCGTTGGCTTCCCAGCTCCAGTACTCGGACGCGGTCTCGGCGTTCGGATGCCTGCCGTCCGGCGGCCGGCGCAGCGACAGGATGCCGTCCATGTCGTTGGACCACCACTGCCGCCCGAAGATCTCGTCCTCCCAGCGGTTCACCACCATCCACTCGCAGAAGAGGGTGTCGCGCAGCCGCCCGAGCCGCTCCAGCCGTGCCCGGACGGGGCCGTCGAGATCCGGGTAGATGTGCCAGTCCAGCTCGTCGTCGGAGCGGCCCATGAACAGGCCGATCCGGCGGCAGATGCCGTCGACGAGGATCTGCGCCTCCTCCCGCGACGGCGAGCGCAGCTCCACCGGGACCGGCATCTTCCGGTAGTTGGCCTCGTTGCACCACTGCCACTCGAGGTGCCGCATCACCAGCGCCACCGACACCGGGCCGGTGAGCGGGCCCAGCCCGGGACGGATGTCGAAGGGGTTCAGGTTGTGCTGCTCGGCGCGGCGGACGAGGTCGTCGCGGACCGACACCGGGCCGGACAGCCCGAGACAACCGGCGATCGCGCGCATCGACCTGGTCATCGTCGTGCGCTCACCGGAGGCAGACGAGCACCGGCAGCAGGCCGGTGCCGTCCGGCAGCGGGCGCAGCGCCTTGCCGATCACCGCGCCGGTGGCCCGGGCCAGGTCAGCGGCGGGCATCGCGTGGCCGGGCGTCGCCGCGGTGGTGAGCAGGTCGCCGGCGCGGACCGGCCGGTCGGTGGCGTCGACCCGGCAGAACACCTTGCCGAGCATGGCCACCGGCACGCGCGGCCGGCCGCCGGGGCGCCGGTCGAGGACCAGCGCCGGCCGGTAGCCGCCGGCGCCGGACACGACGCCGGCCACCCGCGTGTCGTAGGGCTCGCAACTGAGCCGGACGCCGCCGTCGGCGTCCAGCACCACGACGGAGCCGGGCTCCGGGGTCTCGTCCGTGGCGCACTCGAACTCCTCCGCGCAGTCCGCGTTCTGCAGCACGATGTCGCCGGCGGCGCCGTTGAGGTGGATCGACGTGGCGCCGGAGCCGTCGATGACGAACACGTCGCCGGCGTTGCCCTGCGACCCCACCCGCAGCTGACTGTTCGGCGCGTGGAACTGCAGGACGTCGCGGCCCGCGGCGTCGCGCACCACCAGCAGCATCCGGCCGCCGTCGAGGTGGAACTTGAACCCGCCGTCGTCGCCGCGGATCCGCAGGTCGCCCTCGTTCCCGGTGGCGCCGAGGTCGAGGGCCGCGAAGTCGGCGTCGAACAGCAGCACCTCGCGGTTGTCGGTGTCGACCACGGTGAGCCGGTCAGTGATGCGTTCGGCCATGACGCCTCCCTGTGCCAACTCGCAGTCTGCCAGCCGCGAGCGCGGCGCCGCGTCGCCGAGGCGACAGCACCGGGCGCCGATTCCATCGACGATGACAACTGCCGTACGGGAGGAGCCGTGATGCGCAACCGCTTCTGGGTGGAACTCGGCCTGGCCGGCCTCACCGCCGTGCTCACCGTCGTCACCCTGATCTCGCGCGAATGGATCGAGATCGTCTTCGGCGTCGACCCGGACGGCGGCAGCGGCCTGCTCGAATGGGCCATCGTCGCCGGCCTGGGCCTCGCGACGCTGCTGTTCGCGGTGCTGGCCCGGCTGGAGTGGCGGCACGCCGCGACCGAGCACTGAGCGCGCGTTAGTCTTCGGCGGTGTCGCTGGTCCGCTCGGCAGGTCTGCAGAAGTTCCGGGAGACCGTCGAGCAGCTCGGTGGCGACCCGGTGCTCTACGCCCGGCAGGCCGGCCTGCCCGCCGCCGCGCTCGACACCGACGACCTGCTGATCGCCGACACCGCGATCGCCGCCGTGCTGGAGATCGCGGCGGTCGCGCTGCGCTGCCCCGACCTGGGCCTGCGGGTCGCCTCCGCGCAGGACCTGAGCATGCTCGGGCCGCTCGCCGTGGCGATCCAGCACTCGCCGTCGGTCGGCGACGCCCTGGAGTGCACCTCGCGCTACATGTTCGTGCACGCCCGCGACCTGCACGTCGCGCTGATCGACGACCCGGAGGGCGTGCCGGGGATCAGGGGCCTGCGGTACGCGTTCGGCGACGGGGTGCGCCCGCTGCCGCAGGCCACGGACATGACCATGCTGTTCGTCCACCGGGCGGTGACCTTCCTGGTCGGCGGCGGGTACGGGCTGCGCTCGGTGGACCTGCCGCACCAGCCGGCCGCGCCCCGCGAGCGGTACGCCGAGGCGTTCGGCGCCGCGGTCCGCTTCGGCCGGCCGGAGGCGCTGCTGCGGGTGCCGGCGAGCCTGCTCGGCCGGCCGCTGGAGGGCGTCGACGCCACCCTGCGCAGCCTGGCCCTGGCGTTCCTGTCCCGGCAGTCGCCCGGACCGGGCACGGCGGTGTCGTCGCGGGTGCGCACGGTGCTCGCCCAGGCGCTCGGCACCGGCTCGACGGAGCTGGCCGACGTCGCCCGGGTCCTCGCCGTGCACCCGCGCACCCTGCAGCGCGAGCTCGCCGGTGAGGGCCAGTCGTTCGCGGGCATCCTCGACGGCGTGCGCCGCTCCCGCGCCCGCACCTACCTGACCACCACCGACATGCCCCTCGCCCAGGTGAGCCGGCTGCTGGGTTTCGCCGAGCAGGCCGTGCTCAGCCGCTGCGCCCGCCGCTGGTGGGGGATGAGCCCGTCGGCGTTACGCGAGTCGGCCCGCTTGCCCTTGCAGTAACCACAAGGGGGAACCTGGTGGCATGTTGTCGATCAGCGAATTCGCCGAGATGTGCCATCTGACGCCGCAGACCCTGCGCTACTACCACGCGGAGGGCCTGCTGGTGCCGGCCGGCGTCGACGAGCGGACCGGCCACCGGTCGTACGCGTTCGAGCAGGTGGAACAGGCCATGCTGATCACCCTGCTGCGCGACACCGGGATGAGCGTCAAGCTGGTCCGCGAGGCCCTCGACGAGCCGGACCGGGCGCTCGCCCTGCTGGAGAGGCACCGCGACGACGTCGAGCGGCAGCGCGTGGCACAGGACGAGGCGATCCAGGCGGCCCGGGCGGTCTTCGACGCCCAGCCGCAGGTGCGGCCGCGGCACGTGCCGGCGACGACCGTGGTCGCCGCGTTCGTCCACGACACGCCGCTCGGCCGCGACGCGCGCGAGTGGGAGCAGGCGGAGAACCTGATCGCGGCGGCGACCGCCGAGCTGGTCGCGCAGGTGGAGCGGGCCGGCCTCACCCGGCGGGGCCGGCCGTGGCGCACCCTGGCGCTGGAGACCCCGGGGCGGGACCGCCGGGTCCTCGACGGCGAGGGGCCGTTCTGGCTGGTCAAGGTGCCGGTGTCGGGAACCGCGGAGGCGCTGGCGGCGCTGCCCGCCGGTCTGCTGGTGCAGGAGCAGCCGGCGCGCGACGAGTTGTCGATCTTCATGCCCGGCCGCAACACGATGGCCAAGTACGGCACGGTGATCCTGCGCCTGCTCAACGCCGGCCCGCTCGACGGCGGTCAGCTCGTCAACGTGGCCCACCTGCGCCAGGAGATCCACGAGGACGGGGTCCTGACCAGCGCGCCCGTGTTACCGGCGGGGTGACTCCAGCGTCACGACCGCCACGTCGTCCTCGATCAGGCTGCCCAGCACGACCGTGCCGTCGTGCTCGGCGACGGCGGTGACGAAACCGTAGGAGCCGTCGGTGGCGCGCAGGTCGTGGACCAGCTTGCCGTCCAGGTCGAAGGCCATCACCCAGGCGACGATGGCGGCCCGGGGGCGGACCGCCTCGGGCAGGTTCCAGACCAGCACCCGCAGGAGGCCGGGCAGCGGGAGCAGCCGGTCCAGCAGCGGGTTGCGCGGTGCGACGATCGCCACCCAGAGCAGGCCGTCGCTGCCCAGGTACATGTTGTCGGGGAAGCCGGCCAGATTCTCGGCCAGCACGTCGGTCGTCCCGGCCGCCGGGCCGGTGAGCCAGTGGCGGCGGATCCGGTATCCGGCCGTCTCGGCGAACAGCAGGTGCGACTCGTCGGGCGCCAGGACCAGCCCGTTGGCGAACTTCAGGTCGTCCAGCACGGTGGTGACGGTGCCGTCCGGGTCGCGGCGCAGCAGCCGGCCGGTGCAGGAGTGCTCGAAGACGTCGCCGAGGTGGTTCGCCAGGTCCCAGCGCAGCGACGACGAGGTGAACCAGACGGTGCCGTCACGGCTCTCCACCACATTGCTGGGGAAAGGCGTCTCCACCAGCGTGGTGACGGTGCCGTCCGGGCGTACCTCGAGGAGGCCTTTGTCGTGGTCGCAGACCAGGACGCCGCCGTCGGCGCGGGCGTGCAGGCCGAGCGGGCGGCCGCCGGTGTCGGCGAGCACGGTGCGCTCGCCGGTGGCCGGGTCGAGGCGGACGATGCGCCCGTCGCCGACGCCGGCGATGACCCGGCCGGCCGGGTCGAAGACGACATCCTCGGGCCCGTGCCCGCCGGTCGGCAGCCGGCCCAGCACGGTCAGCGGCGCGGTGGGACCGGGGTCGGTGACCGAGGGTGGGGTCCAGCGGCGGGGACGGATGAGGCGGCGGGGCATCGGGCCCTCCTCAGCGGTAGGTGAGCAGGCGCGGTGCGGATTCCAGGTGCGTGTGCTCGTTGTAGGTGGACATCCACAGCCCGCGGCGCCCGGAGACCAGTTTCGTGACGCCGGTGTTGACCGCGACCCGGTTGAGCGCGGCCCACATCGCCGCGACGGTGGCCGGATCGCCCTTCGGCCCGGCGGTCAGCATCGCGACGGCCAGGGCGATCGGGCCGCCGGAGGTGACCGCGACGATGTCGCGGTGCTGGCGCAGCAGGTCGCCGGCGCGTTCCAGGGCGCCCGCGATCCGCTCCCGGAAGGCCGGGAACGACTCGGCGTACTCCGCGTCGTTCTCGCCGGAGCACCAGCGGCCGGTGGCCGCCTCGAAGATCTCCTGGAAGGCGCGGCCGGGCTCGTCGCTGCGCGCGAGCTCGGCCGCGAGGTACGCACGGTCGCGGTACCGCGGCTGGTGGATCTCCACCACGTGCTGGAAGTCGAACTCGTCCCAGCCGGGGTCCGCGGTCACCGGGATCGCCGGGTCGCCGGGGCCATCGAGGCTGAGTCCCTCGAGGCTGAGTCCGTCGAGGATCCCGCGGACCGTGCCCGCGTGCCGGCGCAGCGACCCGCACAGCACCAGATCGGGCCGGATTCCCCGCCGCGCGAACGACTCGCCGAGCACCCGGGCCTGCTCACCGCCGAGCCCGGACAGCTCGTCGTAGTCGTCCGCGCCGAACGACGCCTGACCGTGCCGGACCAGCAAGAGCCGCCCCACGCGTTACCTCCCCGCCCGGCGGATGATCCGCCGGCACCGTGCCTCCAGCATCAGGCTCGCCACCCAGAAGTGCCGGAACGCCGGGTTGCGGGTCTGCCGGTGGTGGTAGCGGTAGTAGATCTGCTGCACGATCACCGCCAGCCGGAACAGCCCGAAAACCTCGTAGAACGCCCACTGCCGGTCGGAGAGATCGATGCCCCTGCGCGTGCAGTAGTAGTCGACCACCTCCCGCCGCGTCAACATGCCGGGGGTGTGGGTGGGCTGGCGCCGGAACGCCCGGAACAGCGGCCCGTCGTCGGCCTGCACCCAGTAGGCCAGGGCGCCGCCGAGGTCCATCAGCGGGTCACCGATGGTCGCCATCTCCCAGTCGAGCAGCGCCACCGGCCGCGCCGACGACCGGTCGAGGACCACGTTGTCGAACCGGAAGTCGTTGTGGATCAGGCAGGCGCCCCGGTCGGCGGGCTGGTTGTCGCGCAGCCACGCCATCACCGTCGCGAACGAGCCCACGTTGCGGGTGCGGGCCGCGCGATAGCGGCGACTCCAGCCGTCGACCTGGCGGGACACGTAGCCGGCGCCGCGGCCCAGGTCGGCGAGGCCGGCTGCGGCCGGATCCACCGAGTGCAGGTCGGCGAGCAGGTCGAGCGCCCCGGTGCACAGCCGCCGGACCTGGTCTTTTTCAAGATCAAGGCCGAGCTCCTTGCGCGGGATGTGCCCGTCGACCCGGCGCATCACGTAGAACGGCGAGCCGATCACCGACTCGTCGTCGCAGTACGCGACCATCTCCGGCACGTAGGGGAAGACCGGGGCGAGCGCGGACTGGATTCGGAACTCGCGGCCCATGTCGTGGGCGCTCGCCGCCTTCGTCCCGGCCGGCGGGCGGCGCAGGATCAGGTCGTCGCCGAGCAGATAGGTCAGGTTCGAGGCGCCGCCGGAGAACTGCCGGACCTGCGGCACCCCGTCCAGGCCCAGCCAGGCGGCGACCGCGGCGACGTCGAAGGCGTCCTCGGCGCGGACCGGTGCGGTCACGCCAGCCTCCGGACCACCGACAGCGGCAGGGTGCGCATCGCGACGCCGATCGGCACCCACGGCCAGGCCGGGACATAGGCCTTGACCTTGCGCTTCTCGATCGCGGCGACCATCGCGCGGACGCCGGTCGGGGTGTCCACCATGAAGCGGGTCTTCTGCTGCACGTGCGCGTTCATCTCGGAGCGGATGTAACCCGGGTAGATCACCGAGACGTCGACGCCGCGGATCCGCTCCGAGCGGACGCCCTCGGCGATCGCGGCGACCCCGGCCTTGGTGGCCGCGTAGGTGGTCATCGACTTGCGCATGCCGCGCAGCGCCGACATCGAGGAGATCAGCACCAGGTGGCCGCCCTGCTGGGCGCGGAAGATCTCCAGGGCGGCCTCGGTCTGGGCCAGCGCGCCGACGAAGTTGACCATCGCGGTGGCCCGGTTGGCGTCCCACCGGCCGCTGCCCAGTGGGGCGCCCTTGCCGAGGCCGGCGTTCACGATCACCCGGTCGATGCGCCCGAACTCCGCGGCGAACTCACGGAACACCGTGAACACCGCCTCGTCGTCGGTGACGTCGAGCCGGCGTACGCTGACCCGCCGGTCCTTGAGCTCGTCGCGGAGCGCGTCCAGGCGGTCGGTGCGCCGCGCGCAGAGCGCGAGGTCGTAGCCGAGCGCGGCGAACTGCCGCGCCATCTCCTCGCCCAGCCCGGCGCTCGCGCCGGTGATCAGGACGACGCCCTTGCTCATGCCGGCACCTCCGCTTCGCTGCGGCGTCGACATGAGGCCATGACTGAGCTGACTGATTCGCTCGCGAGCTCGCTCATTGCTCCGACTCCATGATCTTCGTGCCGGTGGCGATCATCCGGCGGTCGTACAGGACACGGGCGAGCCGTTTGGTCCAGAACGCGACCCGCGCGGGCCGGTCCGGCATGATCAGGAACTTGCCGGCGCCGACCGCCTGCAGCACCCGGGCGGCGATCTCGTCGGCGCCCAGCGGGGCCCGGTTGATCAGTTTGGTGGCGACCTGCTCCATCATCGGGTCGTCGCCGGACATCGAGGCCGCCAGGTTGGTGCGGAAGAACGTCGGGCAGACCACCGAGACCCGCACACCCCACGGCCCGAGCTCGTGGCGCAGCGTCTCGGACAGCGCCACCACGGCGGCTTTCGAGGCGTTGTAGGAGCTCATCGCGGGAGCGTGCACCAGGCCGGCGGCCGAGGCGACGTTCACCAGGCGGCCGCCGCGCTGCTCCTTGAACAGCGGCGCGAACGTGCGGCAGCCGTGCACCGCCCCGAGCACGTTCACGGACAGCACCCGCTGCCAGTGCTCCGCGCCCAGCCGGTCGATGCGGCCACCGGCGGCGATCCCGGCGTTGTTGACCAGCATGTCCAGGCCGCCGAACTCCGTGCGTACCCGCTCCAGGGCCGCCGCCCAGTCGGCCTCGGCGGTGATGTCGAGCTTCTGGAAGGCCGCGCCGTCCGGCAGGACGGCCGGCTCGGTCACGTCGGTGACCAGCACCTGGTCGCCGCGGGCCGCGCAGCGCGCGGCCAGCGCGGCGCCCAGCCCGGACGCGCCGCCGGTGATCAGTACGCGGCTCATCGGCTCGCTCCGTGCCGGGCCAGCTCGATGCGGGCGATGACACCGCGGTGCACCTCGTCCGGACCGTCGGCGAGCCGGATCGCGCGGGCCGCGGTCCACGCCGAGGCGAGCGGGAAGTCGCTGGAGAGCCCGGCGCCGCCGTGGATCTGCATGGCGAAGTCGATCACCTGCTGGGCGACCGTGGGCGCGGCCACCTTGATCTGGCTGACCTCGGACATCGCGGCCAGCGGGCCCTCGGTGTCGAGCTTCCACGCCGCGTGCAGGATCAGCAGCCGCAGCGAGTTGATGGCGATCCGGGCCTCGGCGATGCGCTCCCGGTTGCCGCCCAGGTTGACCAGCGGCTTGCCGAACGCGACCCGCGACAGGCCGCGCTCGCAGGCCAGGTGCAGGGCGCGCTCGGCGAGGCCGACCAGGCGCATCGCGTGGTGCACGCGGCCCGGGCCGAGCCGGCCCTGGGCGATCTCGAAGGCGCGGCCGGGGCCGGCGATCACGTTCGACAGCGGGACACGGACGCCGGTGAACGACACCTCGCCGTGCCCGAACGGTTCGTCGAAGAAGCCCATGGTGTCGAGCATCCGCTCCACCCGCACGCCCGGCGTGTCGATCGGGACCAGGACCATCGAGTGCTGGGCGTAGCGGTGCGCGCCCGGGTCGGTCAGGCCCATCACGATCAGCACCCGGCAGTCCGGGTGGCCGATGCCGGTGGTCCACCACTTGCGGCCGTCGAGCACCATCTCGTCGCCGTCGACCACCGCGGTGAGCTGCATGTTGGTGGCGTCGGAGGAGGCCACCTCCGGCTCGGTCATCGCGAACGCGCTGCGGATCCGCCCGTCCAGCAGCGGTTCCAGCCAGCGTTCCCGCTGCTCCGGCGAGCCGTAGCGGAGCAGCACCTCGGCGTTGCCGGTGTCCGGGGCGTTGCAGTTGAGGACGTAGGGCGCCAGGTGCGACCAGCCGGTGGCCTCGGCGATCGGGGCGTAGTCGACGTTCGACAGGCCGGTGCCGTGCGGGCCGTCGTACTCGGCGGGCAGGAACAGGTTCCACAGGCCCTGGGCGCGCGCCTTGCGGCGCAGCTCGTGCACCTCCTCGGGCACCCGCCAGCGGTCACCGCCCGCGGTGCGGCGCAGCTCCCGCTCCACCGGTTCGATCTCGTCGCGGACGAACGCGCGGACCGCCTCGGTCAGCGCGGCGGCGCGCTCGGAAGGGGTGAAATCCATGCGACCAAGCTAGGGCCTCCAGCCCGGCAGCACTTGATCCAGAACGACAAGCATTTGATCGTACGCGACAAGCGCCGTTCTCAGGCGGCCTGCCGGCTGCCCTGCTCCACCATGGCGTCGATCGAGTCGGCCGGCATCGGCCGGGCGAAATGGAAGCCCTGCGCGTGTGGGTAGCCCAGCTCGACCAGGCGCTGCGCCTGCTCCGCGGTCTCCACGCCCTCCGCGACCAGGTCCAGCTGCATGGTCGCGGCGATCCCGGCCAGCGCGGTCACGATGGCCTCCTGCTGCGGGGTGCCGCCCAGCCCGTCGACGAACGACTTGTCGACCTTGATGGTGTCGACCGGGCAGGTCCGCAGCAGCCCCAGCGAGGAGTGGCCGGTGCCGAAATCGTCGAGGGCGATCGCGATGCCCTGCGCCGACAGGGCGGCGACGGCGGCCAGCGCGTGCCCGCCGCCGAACACGGCCGTTTCCGTGACCTCGACGGTCAGGCAGCCGGGCGGCAGACCGTGCCGGGCCAGGGTGGCGGCACGGCGTCCCATGGGCCGGCGCGGGAATCCTGCTCGGCGCTGCGGTCGTGCTGGTGGCTGCCGGAGCGCTCTGGTTCAACCGCCGTG
>NZ_JBEZZB010000126.1:0-32116 GCF_040638955.1 Actinoplanes sp. NPDC024001 | reverse complement strand
CCAGCCGCGCCGCACCCGGATTCCGCGACCACCAACTGTCGAGCTGGGTGGCCGAGACCGGGCCGGAGCGGGCGCCGTCGCGGTGGCGGCGCGGGCCGCTGGTCACGCTCGGCGCGGCCGCGCTGGTCACCGCCGTCCTCGTCGGTCTCAACATGACCGCGTCGGCCGGCGAGCGCACCTTGCAGACCGCCCAGCAGGTGAGCCTGCCGCCGGCGGTGACCCCGCAGACCGGTGGCGCCGCGCCGCCCGGCTCGCTGCCGCCGACCACCGAGCTGGCCGTGCCGCCCGCCGGCGCCTCCCCCAGCCCGGAGAAGCTGCGGGTGACGCTCGCCGGCGAGGTCGAGGGCGGCGCCGGCACCCTGGCCATCTCGATCCGGGACGGGCGGGCGATCGCGTACATCTGTGACGGCAAGCGGGTCGAGTCCTGGCTGCAGGGCACCGCCCGGGCCGGCGCGCTCTCGCTGAAGGGCCGTGACGGCAGCCGGCTCACCGGGACCTTCGACGCGAAGGGCGCCGAGGGCCAGGTCACCGTCGAGAAGAAGACCAGCGACTTCGACATCGGCGTGGTCCGCAAGCCGTCCGGCCTCTACCGCACCGCCGCCCGGGTGCGCGGCGCCCAGCTGGAGGGCTCCTGGATCGTGCTGCCGGACGGCCGGCAGGTCGGCGTGCTCACCGAGAACGGCGTGCCCGCCCCCGCCCCGCGCCTCGACGTGACGAACCGTTCCACCACGGTGGACGGCACGACGGTCACGGCCACCTCCATCGACGTCGACAGCGGCGAGGGATTCTGACCGTGGAGGCCGGCACCGTGCGGCGGCCCGGCGTGTGGCTGCCCGCGGTCGCCGGCGTCGGCGTGGCGGTCGGGCTCGGCGTCTACGGCCGGCTGCACGACCCGGCCGGCACCACCGAGCTGCTCGGCTTCCTGCGCCCGCTCAGCATCAAGGCATGGCTGGCCACCTCGGTCGCCGGCCTCGCCGTGGTGCAGCTGGTCTCCGCGCTGGCCCTCTACGGCAAGCTGCCCTCGGCCCGCTGGGTCCCGGCGACGCACCGGTGGAGCGGGCGGCTGGCCGTGCTGGTGTCGCTGCCGGTCGCCGTGCACTGCCTCTACGCGCTCGGCTTCCGCGGCGACGACCCGCGGGTGCTCGCCCACTCGCTGCTCGGCTGCCTGTTCTACGGCGCGTTCGTCGCCAAGATGCTGCTGATCAGCCGCCCCGGCGAGCAGCGGTCCTGGGTGATCCCGCTCGCCGGAGGGCTGGCCCTGACGGCCGTGGCCGGCCTGTGGCTGACCTCGTCGTTCTGGTTCTTCCTCACGGTCGGCCGGTGAGTCTCACTCCTCCTCGGCCTGGCCGATCGACATGAACAGCACCACGCCGTCCTCGACCTCGAAGCGCATCGTCCAGCCGACGTGGCCGGCGACCGGCATCTCGTACATGTTCTCGTCGGCCTGCTGCAGGCCCTTGCCCTGGTAGGCCGCGGTCAGCTCGGCCACCTTCGACCCGCGCTTGACGCCGGCCTCGGTGACCGCTTCCTTCGGCGCGGCCAGCGCGACGAGCTTGCCGTTGGTGTAGGCGGCGCCGCCGGCCTCCAGGAAGTCGGCCAGCCGCTGCTCGATGCGGCGCGCGGACTTCGCGTACGCCTCAGCCGTCTCGGCGTCGCCGAGCTCGTCGTTGTCGGCCTTCAGAACGTTCTTCTCGATCTCCTCGTCGGCGGCCATCCGGCTCGCGTCCGGTTTCGGCCCGCCGGTGAACGAGTAGACGTTGCGGCCCAGCACCGTCGACACCGGCTCGGCCTGCAGCTCGCCGGTGGCGAGCGCCTCCTTCTCCGGCAGGGCGATGGTCACCTTGCCGAAGCCCTCCGGCCCGAACTGACCGCTCGCCGTGGCAGCCGGCGCCGAGGCGGCGGCCGAGCCGGACGTCGGCTGCGGAGCCGCGGTGGTGCCGGAACCCTTCTCGGAGTCCGAGGTGCAGCCCGCGAGCAGGCTCGCCGTCAGGGCCAGCGCACCGGCGGCGGCACGGATACGAAGGGTGTTGCGTCGGTTGTCCCCGTTGTGCATGCCCGGCAGCCTAGTCAGGCCGGGCATCCGCCGTGATCCGGCCGTCCCCGCCCGAACCCGCCCCGACCTGCGCGGGGACCGGTTCGTGCGGCACCGGTACCGTCACCGGATCGTGATCTCCGGCGGTCCGGTGGCGGGTCTCCACGCGCAGGCCGTAGTGGGTGCCGGTGAGGACCAGAGCGATGCCGAGGACGGTGGTCGCGGTCAGCTGTTCGCCGCCGAGCCCCACGCCGATCAGGACGGCCCAGACCGGTTCGGTGCCGAGCAGCAGGCCGGCCCGGGAGGCGGAGGTCCGGCGTACGGCCCAGAGCTGCACGAGGAACGCGAAGAGACTGCACCCGAGTGCCAGGTAGAGGATGCCGAGCCACTGTGCGGGGCCGAAGGCGGCCACGGCGGAGGGCAGGGCCGGTGCGGCCGCGACGGTGAACACGACCGCGCCGACCACGGTCTGCAGTGCGGTCAGGGTCACCGTGTCGTACGACCGGCCGCGGGTGAGGTGGCCGGAGAGGGTGACGTGGGCGGCGCGGACCACGGCGGCGGCCAGCATCAGCGCGTCACCGGCCGACGGCGCCCGCAGCCCCGGACCGGCCACCAGCAGCACCACCCCGCCGAACGCGACCGCCGCGGTCAGGAAGAACCGGCCGGGCAGCGGGCGGCGCCGGAGGGCACCCTCCAGGGCCGGGGTGATCAGGATGGTCAGGCTGATCAGCACACCGGCGTTGGTGGCGCTGGTGAGCGAGACGCCGTACGTCTCCAGGACCAGCACCGCGGCCTGGGTGAGACCGAGCAGCGTGCCTACCGCGATCTCGCGCCGGTCCGGCCGCGCGGGCCGGCGCAGCGCCACGACCGGCACCATGGCGACCGCGGAGACCAGGAACCGCAGGGCGAGGACGGCGAGGACGCCACCGACCAGGACCAGACTCTGGGCGGCCAGATAGCTGCTGCCCCAGATCACCGCAACGGCCAGCAGCAGCAGATCGCCCCGGCTTCGCACCATCGACATGGTGGAAGCCTCGAACGCCGCGATGATGTAGACAAGGCAGCAACTTCTCAATCGACGATGTAGTGAGGCCTAATGGATCTGCATCACCTGCGGCTCCTGCGCGAGCTCGGCGACCGCGGCAGCGTCGCCGCGGTCGCCCGCGCTCTGCACATCACCCCGTCGGCGGTCTCGCAACAGTTGAAGGCGCTGCAGCGGTCGGCCCGGGTGCCGCTGACCGAGCTGCGGGGCCGCCGCCTCGTGCTCACCGACGCCGGCCGGGCGCTGGCCGGGGTGGCCGTCGAGGTGTCGACCGCGCTGGACCGGGCGAACCGGATCGTCGACGCCTACCTGGACGACCCGGCGGCGCCGGTCAGCGTGGCCGCCTTCCACAGTGCCGCTCTCGCCTACTTCCCGGCGCTGCTGCAGCGCGCGGACCGGCCGCCGGTGCGCTGCGTGGACGCTGACGTGGCGCACGCCGAGTTCCCGCCGCTGGTCGCCGACTACGACCTCGTGGTGGCCCACCGGCTGCCGCACAGCCCGCCCTGGCCGGCGGACCGGGTCGCCGTGGTGCCGCTGCTCCACGAGCCGCTCTACGTGGCGATGCCGGCGAGCCATCCGCTGGCGGGCCGGCCATCGGTGACGGTGGCCGAGGTCAGCGCCGAACCGTGGATCAGCGTGCACGACGGCTTCCCGCTGCAGGGCATCCTCACCGCGATCGCCGCGGCGGCCGGGCGGCCGCTGACCATCGCGCACCGGATCAACGAGTTCACCGTGGCCGCCGCGGTGGTCGCCGCCGGCGCGGCGCTGGCGCTGCTGCCGGGTTACACCACGGTGCCGAGCCCGGGTGTCGTGCTGCGGCCGCTCGCCGACCTGAACGCCGGCCGGCAGATCGACGTGCTGGCCCGCCCGGAAGCCCTGCACCGCGCGTCGGTCCGCGCCGTGCTGGACTCCCTGCACCGCATCACCGCCACCCTCCGGCTGACGTCCAGCGCTGCCCGCGGTCGCGAAACACCGCACCACCCGCCAGCCGAACCCCCCAGCTGACCATCAGCGCCGCACCCCAGCCCAGCCCTCAGCCAGAGCCCCCGGCCGACCCTCAGCGCTGCCCACCGGCCCCCGACACCACCCTGGCGGGCAGCCGGGGAACTTGGCTGGGGCTCAGGGCTGCCGGGCGGGCTTTGAGAGGGCACTGGCGGGCAGCCGGAGAAGGTGGGGCGGGCGGAGGCGTACGGCTAGAGGTTTTTCATGAGGTCTTCGAAGCTGGCGGTCAGCGCGAAGGGATCGGTCACCGTGGCCGGCTCGCGGCGTTCCACCTCGCGGGCGAGCTCGGCCGCGGCGCGGTCGATGCGGCCGCGCAGCGGACCCTCGACCGAGTTGGCGCCCCAGTCGTCGCTGGCCGCGAAGACGCCGGTCGGGATGATCGCGGCGCGCAGGTAGGCGAAGAGCGGCCGCAGCGCGTGCTCGATCACCAGCGAGTGGCGGGCCGTGCCGGCCGTGGCCGCGAGCAGGACCGGCTTGTCCACCAGGGCATCCTTGTCGAGGACGTCGAAGAAGGACTTGAACAGGCCGCTGTAGCTCGCGCTGAACACCGGGGTGACCACGATCAGCCCGTCGGCGGCGGTGACCGCCTCCTGGGCCTGCTTGAGCGCGGCCTTGGCGAAACCGGTGAGCATGTTGTCGGTGATGTCGTGGGCCAGGTCGCGCAGCTCGATGACCTGCACGTCGAGGGTGACACCGAGCTGGGCGGCGGCGCGCCCCGCCGCCGCGGACAGCTGGTCCGCGAGCAGGCGGGTCGACGACGGCTGGCTCAGGCCCGCGCTGATGACGACGAGCTTGCGCTGCTTCATGCCTGGACCTCTTCCTTCTTCTCGGAACGGGCGGCCAGCAGGGAGGCGTGGGTCGGGGCGTCCGGCACGTGGGCCGGCTTGAGCGCGGCGAACTCCTTGCGGAGCACCGGCACGACCTCGGATCCGAGCAGGTCGAGCTGCTCCAGGACGGTCTTCAGCGGCAGGCCGGCGTGGTCCATCAGGAACAGCTGGCGCTGGTAGTCGCCGACGTAGTCGCGGAACCCGAGCGTACGGTCGATGACCTGCTGCGGGCTGCCGACGGTCAGCGGCGTCTCCCGGGTGAAGTCCTCCAGCGACGGGCCGTGGCCGTAGACCGGGGCGTTGTCGAAGTAGGGGCGGAACTCCTTCACCGCGTCCTGGCTGTTCTTGCGCATGAACACCTGGCCGCCGAGGCCGACGATGGCCTGGTCGGCGGAGCCGTGGCCGTAGTGCTCGAAGCGCTGCCGGTAGAGGCCGACCATGCGCTGGGTGTGCTCCTTCGGCCAGAAGATGTGGTTCGCGAAGAAGCCGTCACCGTAGTAGGCGGCCTGCTCGGCGATCTCCGGGCTGCGGATCGAGCCGTGCCAGACGAACGGCGGCACCTCGTCGAGCGGGCGCGGCGTGGAGGTGAAGCTCTGCAGCGGGGTGCGGAACTTGCCCTGCCAGTCGACCACGTGCTCGCGCCACAGCTTGTGCAGCAGCGAGTAGTTCTCGATGGCGAGCGGGATGCCGGCGCGGATGTCCTTGCCGAACCACGGGTAGACCGGGCCGGTGTTGCCGCGGCCGAGCATCAGGTCGACGCGGCCGTCGGCGAGGTGCTGCAGCATCGCGAAGTCCTCGGCGATCTTCACCGGGTCGTTGGTGGTGATCAGCGTGGTCGCGGTGCTGAGCTGCAGCGTCCTGGTCTGTGCGGCGATGTACGCCAGCGTGGTGGTCGGCGACGACGAGAAGAACGGCTCGTTATGGTGCTCGCCGAGCGCGAAGACGTCGAGGCCGACCTCCTCCGCGTGCTTCGCGATGGTGACGATGTCCTTGATGCGCTCGCCCTCGGTCGGGGTCCGGCCGGTGGTGGGGTCGGTGGTGATGTCGCTGACCGAGAAGATTCCGAACTGCATGACCCGCTCCTGGACTATCCGGCCGGGGCTCTGACGTCCCGGACTGCCCTGCACAACTTTATTGACGGCAAAACTATTTCAGATTCAAACAACTTGCGCTGCGGTGGGGGTCACACCCCGCTTGGCACACTCTCGGCATCGACGCGCACACGCTGAGTTCGTCAGAGTGGTCGGGTGAGCATCTCGCCGCCGGAACCCGGCCGCGCCCCGGTGCGGCGGCATCTGATCGCCCTGCCCCGGGAGCGCCCGGGCACGGTCCGGCGGCACCTGGTGGCGCTGCCGCGCGGCCGGCCCACGGTGCGGTTCGACCTCGACGACTCACCACAGCGCCGCGACCGCCGGCCCCTGCTGGCCGTCATCGTGTCGTTCGCCCTGCTCCTCCTGCTCTGCGGCGGCGCTCTGGCCGGCCTCTCCCGGGTGCGCGACCACGGCGGCGACGTGCGGCCCGCGACCAGCGTCCCGGCGCAACCGTCGGTCACGGCGGTGGCACAGGAGGACGCGCGGACCGGGCGCCGGTGCGGCCCCACCGCGACGGTCGGCCGCACGAGTCAGGGCCTGTTGATGATCTGCGGACCCGACCGGCGGGGACGGGATCGCTGGCGGCCGATGAGCCCCACGACCTGGCACCACCTGTCCGGACGATCATCATAATGATCTTCCTCGATTGATTACCGGGCATCGCGGCAGGCCGGAGGCGATACCATCGCCCTCATCGCGCCGAACGGGAGAAGGCGATGATCGATACGCGGGGGCACGGCGATGGCGACTAGTTCAGCCCGACCGGATGATCTCGACGCTTTCGTCCGGGGCAGCCGGGCCGCCGACGACGAGTTGCGGGCGCACGCCGCCCGGCTGCGCGCGGCGTACGCGGACTTTCAGGACGGCACCCGGTGGGGGCATCTGGACGCCTCGTCGCTGATCAGCGGGTTCGGGCAGTATGTGGATCTCAACGAGGCCGACGCGAAGTGGGTGGCCCAGATCGCCGAGGCGTTCCGGGCGGCCGGCGGGGACGGCGACCTGGCCCGGCTGCCGGACGCGGCGATCGCGGCGAGCCTGCGGTCGGCCGGGCTGACCGGTGGGCGGACGTCGGTGACCTTCGACGATCCGGTGGCCTACGGGTTCCCGCCGACCAGCGGCTTCGCCGACGACCCGGTGAACACCGCCAGCGGCAACCTGGTCCTCAAGGTCACCGACCTCCCCGGGTTCAGCCGGGTCTACAACAGCCGGTCCACGATGGCCGGGGCGTTCGGTCCGGGCTGGTCGTCGTGGGCCGACACCCGCCTGCACGTGCGCGCCGACGGCGCGGAGTACTCCGGGCCGGACGGGCAGCGGGCGCTGTTCGGCCGCCAGGGCGACGGCTACGGCCGGGTGACCGGGGTGCCGGCCGAGGTGGTGCCGGACGGCGACGGCCTGGCGCTGCGCTGGTTCGACGGGCGGACCTGGCGGTTCGACCGGGCCGGGCGGATCCTCACCGCCGGGCGGGACACCTTCGGCTGGACCGGTGACCGGCTCACCACCGCCGGGAGCGTGACGCTGGCCTGGACCGGTGACCGGATCACCAGCGCGTCGGGCAGCGGGCGGCGGGTGGAGTTCACGTACGACGACGAGGGCGCCCTGATCGGCGCCGGCGACCACACCTACGAGCTGGACGACCGGTCCCGGATGACCGCGGCCGTCGACGCCGACGGGGTGGCCGCGGCCCGGACCACGTTCGACGCCGACGGGCGGGTGGTCGAGCAGGTCTCCTCGTTCGGCCGCCGCACCAGGTACGTGTACCTGCCCGGGCGGGTCACCGTGGTCGGGGAGACCGACACCTACGTGCACGACGAGCACGGGCGGCTGCTGGCGGTCACCGACGGGCACGGCAACACGCTGCGCCGCACGTACGACGAGTGGGGCAACCCGGTCACCGTGACCGACCGCAACGGCGCCGTGACCACCATGCGCTGGGACGACCGCGGCCACCTGCTGCGCCGCGGGCCGTTCGAGTACCGCTACGACGACGCCGGCCGTCTGGTCGAGGTCACCGGCGGCGGCTCGGTGCGATACCGCTACGACGGCGACGAGCGGACGCCGAGCGAGATCGTCGACGGCGAGGGCGGGGTGACCCGGCTCGACGTCCGCGACGGCCTGGTGCACCGGATCACCGACCCGGACGGGGTCGCCGTCACCTTCGGCTTCGACGGCACCCGCAACCTGATCTCCGCCACCGACGCCCTGGGCAACACGGCCCGGCTGGAACGCGACGCGGCCGGGCGGGTGGTCGCCGCGGTCAGCCCGCTCGGGCGGCGCAGCACGTTCCGGTACGACGAACGCGGCCGCCTGGTCGAACGCACCGACCCGGGCGGTGGGGTCTGGCGCTCCGAGTACTCCCCCGCGGGACGGCTCGTCGCGGTGACCGATCCGGCCGGCTCCCGTACCGAGACGGTCCACGGTGCGCATGGTGCCACGGAGACCACGATCGACCCGCTGGGGCAGCGCACCACGGTGGCGTACGACGACGTCGGCAACCCGGCCCGGCTGATCCTGCCGGACGGGGCCAAGTGGGACTTCACCTTCGACACGCTGTCCCGGCTGGTCGCCACCACCGACCCGTCCGGCGCCACCTGGCTGCGCGAGTTCGACGCGGACGGCAACCAGGTCGCCGCGATCGACCCGATGGGGACCCGGCGCACCGCCACCATGGACGCCGAGAACCGGGTGGCGGCGCTGCACGACGGGCTCACCGGCAGCACGTTCGAGTACGACCCGCTCGGGCGGGCCACCGGGCACGTGCGGCCGGACGGCGCGGCGGCGCGGTGCGAGTACGACCGGTGCGGGCGGCGCACCGTGATCGAGGGTCCGGACGGCGGGCGCACCAGGATCGAATACACGGCGGGGGGACGCGTACGCCGTACGATCTCGCCGTCGGGCAGCGTGACCACCTTCGATCATGACGCCGCCGGCCGGGTCTCCGCGCGGATCGACGGCGCCGGCAGGCGTGTCGGCTTCCGGCTCGACGCCGACGGCGCGCTGGTCGCCGTGCTGGACGGCGACGGCGAGATCGCCGAGAGCTACGAGTACGACGACGCGGGCCGGCTGGTCGCCCGGGAGACGCCCGGAAACGGCCGGACCCGGTACGAGCACGACGCGGCCGGGCGGACGACGGCGATCACCGACGCGACCGGCGGGGCCCGGCGGTTCGAGTACGACGCGGCCGGACGGCTGATCGCGGCGGTGGATGCGCTGGGCGGCCGGACCGGATACGAGCGTCACCCGCGCGGCTGGATCACCAGGATCACGGATCCGCTGGGTGGGGTCACCGAGCTGCGGCACGACGAGTCCGGGCGGCTGGTCGAGCGGGTCGATCCGGCCGGCGGGCGCACCCGGTTCGAGTACGACCAGGCGGGGAGGCTGATCGCGCGCGCCGACGGCTCCGGGCGGACGGTGCGCTGGACCTACGACACGTCGGGGCGGGTCGTCACGGTCAGTGGTGGGGACGGGCAGCGGCTGACGTTCCGGCGCGACACGCTGGGGCGGCCGGTGACGGTCACCGAGGGCGCCGGCCGGGTGGATCTGGCGTGGGACCGGGCCGGGCGGCTGATCTCGCGCGTCCGGGACGGGCTGACCGTGAGCCATCGCTACGACCCGGACGGCCGCCGGGTGGCGATGGTTCATCCGGACGGATCGGAGAGCGGGTACACCTACGACGCCGGCGGGCGGCTGGCCGCGTTCACGCATCCGGCCACCGGGGCGGTCACGATCCGCCGTGACGCGCTCGGCCGAATGATCGGGGCGGACTCCGCCGAACTGCGCGTGACCTGGGAGTACACGGGGAAGCTGCGGTCGGCGTACACCTTCGAGTCGCCTGCCGGACGGCGCGCCGGGCGCTGGACCCACGACGCCGCCGGGCGGATCGTGCACGACGGCGAACGCGCCTATCGCTACGACGCCGCCGGGCAGCTGGTCGCTGCCGGCGACGCGACCTTCGCCTACGACGCCGCCGGCCGCCTGGTCCGCGACAACGGCCTGGCCTGCACCTACGACGCGGCCGGGCGGTTGCTCGCGCGCGGCGGCACTCGGTACGAGTACGACGGGGCGGGCCGTCGCGTCCGGGAGGGTGACCGCACCTACCAATGGGACGCGCTCGGCCGGCTCTCCGCCGTGCAGGAACCGGGCCGCCGGGTCGAGCTGCGCCACGATCCGCTCGGTGAGCTCGCCGAGGTGAACGGGCAGCGGGTGCTGTGGGACCTGGGGCCGTTCGGCGCGCCGATCCAGGTGGGCGATCGGCAGCCGCCGCCCGGCTGGCTGAACCCACCGGGAGAGCGCGACGCCTGGGGTGCGCCGGCCAGCGACGAGCCGGGAGTGGGCTATCGCGGGGAGCTGGAGTTCGCCGGGCTGGTCTGGCTGCGCAACCGCGTCTACCAGCCGGGCAGCCGGACGTTCCTCAGCCCCGACCCGCTGCCGGCGGTGCCCGGGACGGCCTTCTCCGGCAACCCGTACCACTACGCCGGCAACGATCCGCTCGGTCACGCCGACCCGCTCGGGCTGCGGCCGATCACCGACGCCGAGCTGACCGCCTATCGCGACGAGATGAGCAGCGGCGCGTTCGAGGACGCCGGCGAGTGGGTCGGCGACAACTGGGAGTACATCGCGGCCGGCGCGATGATCGTCGGCGGCATCGCGGTGATGGCGACCGGGGTGGGCGGCCCGATCGGCGCCGCCATGATCGGCGGCGCCCTGCTCAGCGCCGGCGGCAGCGCGGGGGTGCAGAAACTGACCACCGGAGAGGTCGACTGGGGGCAGGTCGCCGTCTCCGGCCTGATCGGCGGCGCGACCGGGGTGGTCGGCGCCGGCGCCGGGCTCTTCGTCGGCAGTTCCGCCCGGCTTGCCGCCACCAGCCCGTTCCTGCGGGGCGCCGTCACCGGCGGGGTCAGCAACGTCCTCGGCGGCGGCGTCAACCGGGGCCTGCACGGCCAGGACGTGTTCGATCCGGCCGGCCTGGCCACGGACCTGCTCCTGGGCGGGGCGGCCGGTGGGCTCGCCGGGCGGCTGGGAGCCCCCCTGCAAACCTCGAACCGGCCCTACCAGCTCGCCAACCTCCCGCCGAACACGCTGGGCCAGACCGACGAGTTCGGCCGGATCTTCATCCGGCCCGGGCAGACTCCGGCCGGCTTCGCCGAGACGCTGCGGCACGAGACCGTGCACTCGATCCTCACACCGAAGAACGACTTCCTCCGGAAGATCACCCTCGGCGCCTATGACAAGTCGGCGCTCTGGCGGTACTCGGAGGAGGCCGCCGCGGAGAGCTACGGAACGCTGAATCCGTTCAAGGGCCTGGCGTTCCCGCTGAAGGAGGGGTATGTCACGCCGGGGCGCCTGCTCGCCGAATCCGGAGCGGTCGCTGCGGGCGCCGGCGTGATCGGCGCGGCGGGCTACGGCGGCTACCGAGTTCTCGAAGGGGTGTTCGGCGATGATTGACCGCGACCAGGCCGTCCAGCTGGCGCGTGCCGAGGTGGAGAACAATGGTCTGCCCTGGCTGGAGCCGGTGTCGGTGAACTGGGGCCTGTTCCACTACGAGGTGCGGACGAACACCGCATTCCGGGGCGGCAACGTCATCATCCGGGTGAACCGGCGCTCCGGTAAGGCCACCGTGGTCGCGACAGTCCGTAGGTGAGGACATGCTGGATCCCGCCGAGTACGACGACGTCACCGTCACCGTCGCCCACCCGTTCGGTGACGTCGACGCGACCCTCACCGAGTGGATCGAACGGGGTCCCGGACCGCGCCGGCTCGTGGAGATCGTCGCCGCGCGACGCCGGGCCACCGGCGAGCCGGTCGACATGTCCGAGATCCCGCTGGAGTTCCACAACAGTCCGGAGAGCCGCCGCTTGCAGCGCCTGGGACAACTGCCGGCACCGTGGGGACCGCCACCAGCGACCGAAGGATACCCTCCGCCCATCGACTGATATCGATCACGTTTACCAGATCGCGCACCTAATCACGCCTGCCCTTGCCCCGGTGCGGGCCGAGGACGAGATTGATGGCTCCCGGGGTTCTCGTCCTCGTCCTCGTCGAGGAGGCGCCGCATGGATCACGACACCGCAGCCCGCTCGTACCCGCTCGGCCGCAGCCGCCCGGACCTGGCGGTGGACGACCTGCCCGAGCCCGAACAGGTCTTCAAAGTCGACCGGATCGGTCCACGCCAGCTGTTCATGTACGTGGTCGGCCCCAGCCTGATCGCCCTCGGCATCTCGATCGGCAGCGGCGAGTGGCTGCTCGGCCCGCAGGCCGTCGGCCAGTACGGCTTCGTCGGCGTCGGCTGGGTCATCCTGGTCTCCGCGGTCCTGCAGACCTTCTACAACGTGGAGTGCTCCCGCTACGTGCTGGCCACCGGGGAGGTGCCGGTCGTCGGCTGGGGCCGCGTACCCCCGGGTTTTCTGCTCTGGGTGCCGCTCTCCGTCTTCGTGGTGATCTTCGCGTTCATCGCCGGCGGCTGGGCCGCCTCCGCCGGCCAGGGCATGTATGCCCTGGTGCACGGCGAGGTGGCGCCCGCCGGCGCCGAGGAGCCCCGGCTGTGGGCGATCGGGCTGCTGATCGTGGTGTTCCTGCTGACCCTGTTCGCCAAGCGGATCAGCCGCACCCTGGAGCTCGCCAACTGGGTGATGGTCGGCACGATCCTGGTCAGCCTGATCCTGATCGACCTGTTCGTGGTGCCGTTCGAGACCTGGTGGGAGGGGATCCGCGGGTTCGTCACCCCGGCCGCCCCGCCGGAGGGGATCACCGCGACGCAGCTGGGCGGCCTGGCCGGTTTCACCGCGCTCGCCTCCGGCCTCAACTGGTACGTGATGGGCCACTACCGGGACAAGGGCTACGGCATGGGTTACCGCACCGGGTTCATCTCCGGCCTGCGCGGCGACCAGAAGAAGATGCTCGACGTCGGCGTGACGTTCCCCGACGACCCGGCCAACCGGAGCCGCTGGCGCCGGTGGTACCGGCTGCTGCTGGTGGACATGTGGGGTGTCTTCTTCATCGGCGCCATGATCGGCATGCTGTTGCCGACGATCCTGATGGCGCACGCCGTCGAGGTCTCCGGCACCCGGCCGACCGCCGCCGACGTGCCCACCTTCGTCGCCTCGGTGCTGGAGACCGAATACGGCCGCGGCATGTTCTACTTCGCGCTGATCCTCGGGGTGCTGATCCTGTTCAGCACCCAGCTCGGCATCTTCGAGGCGATGGTCCGGGTGACGACCGACGCCGCGCACGCCACCAGCCCGAAGCTGCGGGCCATGATCGAGGGCGATCCGCGCCGGTTCTACTTCCCGTTCATGCTGGTGCTGCTGGTGGTGATCTCGGTGGTCCTGCACCTGGCGGTGCCGGTCAACCTGGTGCAGTGGTCGGCGAACATGTCCAACCTGGGCGCGCTGATCTACCCGTTCATGCTGATGTACCTCAACAGCAAGCTGCCCCGGCCGGCCCAGCCGCGCCCCTGGCACTACGTGGTGCTGGTGTTGAACGTGCTGTTCTTCGGCTTCTTCTTCATCAACTTCATCGCCGACTTCTTCGGCGACCCCCTGGTGACCTTCTAGGTGGCGACCTGGACGATGTCCCACTCGCCGTTGTGGATCAGGTAGCCGCGGCCGGCGCCCAGCCGCACCGGGGCCCGCCGCGGCAGCGTCACCCCGAGCAGGTCGCCGTCCAGGTCGATGTTGGGCCGCAGCAGCAGGCCCGCCTTCGACCGGCGGACCGTCTGCGTCCAATGACCGTAGAGGGCGCGCAGCGCGTCGGCCCGCGCCGCGATCACCACGTGCAGGTCTGGCCGGTTCGCGGCGAGCAGGCCGGCGATCGCGCCGTCGGCGTCGTCCAGGCCTTCCGCGTCGTCGATCAGCAGCACGGCCGGCCCCTCGACGGTCCGCAGGTCGGCGAGGAGCGCGCTCGCCTCCCCACCGGCGAGCGCGACCCGGTCGAGGTCGGCGCAGTCGCGCAGCGGTGACCGCCGGCCGCCGACGCCGGCCAGGTGGACGTGGCCGCGCAGCACCGCGGCCAGGGTGAGCAGCGTGGTGCTCTTGCCGCAGCGGGCCGGCCCGGCGATCAGCGCGTGGTCGCCCTCGTAGAGCACCAGCGGCGCGGCTTCCAGGTCGCTCTCCCGGACGCCGAGCGGCAGCCGCCACGGCTCGCCGGCCAGCGACGGCGCGGGCAGGTCGGCGACGGCCACCGCCGACGGCAGGACGCCGATGCGGGTGGCCGGCCGCGGGCCGTCCGGATATTTCGCCGCGACCGCGGCGGCCATCGCGGCCGTGGTCGGGGTGGGCCGCCCGACCTGCGCCTGCAGGCCGGCCGGCAGGGCGACCATCCGGCCGGGCAGCTTGGCCGGCACGTCCTTGCGGGTCAGGCCGGCCTGGACATAGTCGTACGGGTCGGGCAGCCGGAACAGCCAGCGCTGGGTGGTGACCGACGTCCACGCCGGCGGGATGGTGCTGAACCGGTCGGCGGTCACCGCGAACCAGATCCCGGCCGCGGTGCCGTCGGCGTACAGGCGGGTCAGGGTGTCCAGCACGGCCAGACCCTCGACGTCGTCGAACTCGGCGCGCATCGCGGCCAGGTTGTCGATCAGCACCAGGATCGGCCGGGCCGGCGGGCCACCGGTACGCCGCCGGTCCAGCTCCGCGCGCAGGTGCCGGACCAGGCGCACCTGCCGTTCCCGGTCGTCGGCGGCAATCACCGTGCCGGTGTGCGGCAGCGCCTCCAGAACGCCCAGGTCACCGGTGCCGTAGTCGACGGCGTACACCTCCAGCTGTTCCGGCGCCCGGGCGACGGCCAGGCTGAGCGCGAGCGCCAGCAGGGTCGTGGTGGTGCCGCTGCCGGTGATCCCGAACAGCAGCAGGTTGCCCTCGGCGGGTTCCCAGCCGATCGGGTACTGCTCCTGCCGGTCCGGGTCGTCGGCGAGCGCCACGGTCGCGCGGGCCGCGTCCGGCGGCAGGCCGGCCAGGTCGACCTCGCCGCCGAGCGGTTCGGGCCAGGGGCGGCGCGGCGCGGGCAGGTCCGCCGCGGCGTCGATGATGGCGTCGACGAGGCGGGCCAGGTCGGTGCGCGCCGACACCGGGGCCGGTTTCTTCTCGGCGGGCGCGGCGCCCGGCCCGAACACGAACGGCGTCACCGCCACCGGGGCGTCGTCGCCTCCCCCGGACACCGTCGTCACCAGCGCGGTCTGGATCGGCACCACCTCGCCCGGGCCGAGCCGCACGTAGGCCCGGCCGGGCAGCAGCCGGCTCACCTCGGCGGCCTCGCGTACCCCGATCACGTCGACCGAGTCAGCGGCGTCCTGCACCCGCAACGCCACCCGCAGGTTGGTGTTGGTGCGGATGTTGTCGTTGACCGCCCCGGACGGCCGCTGGGTGGCGAGGATCAGGTGCACGCCGAGGGTGCGGCCACGCTGCGCGATCCCGACCAGCGCGGTCAGGAAGTCCGGCAGCTCCTTGGCCATGGTGGCGAACTCGTCGATCACCACGACCAGCCGGGGCAGCGGGTCACGCTCGGCGGCGCCGCCGCGTACGTACTCGATCAGGTTGTCGGCCCGCACCTCGCGCAACCGGCGCTCGCGATGCCGCAGCTCGGCCTCGAGGGCGCGCAGCGCGCGCTCGCCGAGCTGCTCGTCGAGGTCGGTCACCAGCCCGACGGTGTGCGGCAGGCGCGCGCACTCGTCGAACGCCGCGCCGCCCTTGTAGTCCATCAGCACGAAGGTGAGCCGGGACGGGTCGGTGTTCGCCGCCAGCGCGGCGACCAGGCTGCGCAGCAGCTCGCTCTTGCCGGAGCCGGTGGTGCCGCCGACCAGGCCGTGCGGCCCGTCGCGGATCAGATCCAGCGTGAACACCCCGCGGTCGGTCACTCCGAGCGGCGCGGCGAGCGCCACCGGGTCGGCGCGGTGCCAGCGCTGCCGGATCGCTGCGGCGTCGATGCGGGTCAGGCCGAGCATCGGGAGCAGCCGTACGCCGTCCGGCAGCCCCGCCCCGGTCCGCCGCAGCTCCGGGTCGTCGAACCGGGCCAGGTTCCGGGCGCAGGCGCGGGCCTCGTCGACCGCCAGCCCGGCCAGCAGCACCCCGGTCACCTCGCCGCCCTCGGCCGGCCGTCGTACGGTCGCGTCGCCGTCCGTCCCGACGATATCGACGACCGTGTCGCAGGCCGCCGGCAGCCGGTCGGCGGTGGCCGCGAGGACGATCGCGGCGACCGGGACCGGCTTGTCGGCCGCGCCGAACGCGCCGCGCGGCGGGGTGCGGGCGGCGTTCAGCAGGTCCCGGGCCGGCGAGTGCACCCCCTCGGTGAGCACGTCGGAGTCGAGCACCACCAGCGCGGTGCCGTCGGCCGCCCCGGCGGCGAGCTGCCGCAGCAGGGCGTCGCTGGAGTCGCGCCGGTGCGACAGCATGCGGCCGCTGTCGTCGCCGAGCCGGGTGTGCGGCAGCCACTTGCACCAGTCCCACTCCGGTTCGCGGCCGTCGTCGACGAAGACGCCGATCGTCAGGTCGGCCGGCCCGTGGTGGACGGCGGCCTGGCAGAGCAGGCTGCGGGCCACGGCCAGGGCGGCGGTCCGGTCACCGACGATGCCGGTGACTCCCCCACCGGCCAGGTTGATCTCGACCGGGGCGGCCGGCAGCCGGGCGGCGTCGAGACGGTCCGCGACGGCGGCCGGCAGCCGCCCCACCTCGGAGCGCACCGGCGGGCGCCACGGCCGGTCGGCGATCCCGGCGTGCAGCAGCAGGAAGTCGTCGTGGTGGGTGCGCCGCTCCCAGAGCCGGGTGCTGGGCAGCTCGGCGCGGCGCAGCGCCTCGGCCGGGTCGGCGAGCACGTGCCGCAGCCGGGCGCGTTCGATCTCGCCGGCCGCGGCGATCCGGGCGTCCAGCTCGCTCAGCTCCCGCTCGTAGCGCTGCTGGTCGGCCGCGGCCTCCTTGCGGCTGCGGCGGCGCGACTCCAGGTAGGTGCCGACCCCGATCAGCGGGGAGAGCAGCGCGAACAGGGCGAACCGCAGGTCCCGGGTGATCGCCACCATGAGCACCGCGAGGACCAGCGGGCCGAGCGTGGAGGCGACGCTGAAGTGCGGTTTCGCCGGCTCGCGCGGCTCGGCCGGGGCGGTGGCCTCGTCCGGGGCGGGCGGCGGCGCCGACCGCGGCGGCCGGTTGAACGAGACCGTGCCACCGCGGCCGAGATGCCGCAGCAGGTCCAGGCCGGCCGGGCGGTCCGCGGCGCCGGTGCGCCGCACGGCGAGCGCGAGCGCGCCGATCCCGATCACATCGCGCGGGTCGATCTCGGCCGGACCGGTCACGCTCACCCCATTGACCTGTACGCCGTTCGCCGCGCGCAGATCGGTGACGGTGACCCCATCGGCTGAGACGGTGAGCAGGCAGTGCTCCCGGGAAACCGTGTCGTGGTCGAGGCGCAGCCCCGCCGCCGGGCTGCGGCCGACCACCCACTGACCGGGCGGCAGCGGATAGACCTGGCCGGCCCGCAACCCGGCCACGGTCACCGCCTCGAAGCGCGGGCGCGTCCACGGCCCGGGCACGGCCGCCGAGGCGGGGCTGAGCAGCGCGCCCTCGTGCAGCCCGGAGTCGCCGATCGCGACGGAGGTCTCCACGGGGCGGCCGTCGATCGCCGCCAGGCCGGGGTCGGGTGCTCCCAGCGTACGAAAAAGGTCGGCGAGGGTGACGTCCCGGCTGCGCGGCCGGACGTCGATGTCGAAGCCCGTCGCGGATCCCGGGCCGTGCCCGGGATCCGGCGCGTAGATGATGTGCACGACCACCTCGCCTCGCCGACTGCCGACCAGGCTAGTCGCAGACATCAGGCGATATCGATGTTGATCTCAGTCGCGGCGCAACCTCTCGGCGAGCCAGGCCACGGCCAGCGGGTAGCGATGGTCAATGCCGCCGTGCTTGCCGGGGATCAGCTCGAAGGCGATCCTCTCGTCCGGCACGCCGATCCGGCGCAGACCGTCCTTGAACGCCTCGGCGCCCAGATCGAGGAACCACTCGTCGCTGGTCCCGGCGTCGATCCAGACCGCCCGCAGGCTTCGCAGCTCGTTCGCATAGCGGTCGATCATGCGGATCGGGTCCCAGGCCAGCCAGCGCTCCCAGACCTCCGGGATCAGCTGCCCGGAGCGCGGGTCGAAGGGCAGCCGCGGCGTCCCGTCCGGGTCGGCGGAGAAGGCGGCCGTGCAGCCCAGCACCAGGACCAGCGTCATGTCCTCCTCCTTGGTGAAGGCGACCCGCGACTGGAAGTCCTTCCACCAGGCCTGGATGTCATGGTCGTAGGCGCGCAGGAACCGGGCCGTCTTGGCGAAGTCGTTGAGGTACATGTAGTCGTAGAGCGCATCCCCGGCGTGCGTGGCGAGCGCGCCGAACAGGTCCGGCCGCAACATCGGGGTGATCATCGCGCCGAAGCCGCCGGACGACTTGCCGGAGATGGCCCGCGACTCCCGGTCGGCGATGGTCCGGAAGTGGGCGTCCACCCAGGGCACCACCTCGTCGCAGAGGTACGAGTGGTACCGCCCGGTGCCGGGCGAGTCGACGAACTGGGAGCCGCCGTAGGCGGTCCACGCGTCCACGAAGACGAGGACGCAGCCGGGCGCCCGCCCCTCGGCGAAGATCCGGTCGGCGTTCTCGATGAACGAGTCCTTGAACGCCTGCTTGTTGCCCCACATGGTGACCTGGCCGGAGTAGCCCTGGATCACGTAGATGCTCGGGTAGCGGGTGTCGCCCTGCTCGTAGCCCGGCGGGGTGTAGACCCAGAGCGGGCGGACGTGCGGGTCGCCGAGCGGGTTGCCCCGCAGCAGCGTGGAGTCGATGGTCTCGTGGTGCAGCGTTCCGGCGAGTTCACTGGTCCAAATCGACATGAGCCCGAGTCAACTACCGCCGGCCGCATGGCGCAGCCCAGAAGCGGATATTCATTCACGTCACCTTCGTTGCCTTCCGTCATCGAGTGCGTACAAGCTGTGAGGCTGACGACGACTTCTTGGGGGCACGATGCCGGAGGCGCTGTCACTGACCGACGACCAGGTGATCAGCCGGACCACCGGCCTGGTGACCTACCTGCGGGAACTGGCCGGGCCGGCCGAGCGCGTCCGGGACGCGATCGACGGCAACCGGGTGATCTGGCTCGACGACTACCGCGACCTGATCGCCGCACCCGGCACGCCCGGGTTGCTGGAGGTGCGCTACCCCGAGAGCGAGGAACCCCCGCCACTGCCCGACGTGCTCTCCGGGCGGCTCAGCGACGACGACCCCTTCGGACCCACACCCACGGTGCTCGGCGCGGGTTCGGCGGTGGTCGAGGCGGCGTACCGGGCCTGGTTGCCGCAGTGGACACAATGGGCGGATCGGGTGCACCGGGCGGCGCAGGTCGCCGACCGGTACCGGCGGCTGGAGGAACTCGCCCGCGGCGCGGTCGAGCAAAGCGACACGCACGAGCTGGTGCTCGGGGTGGGGCTGCTGGAACACCGCACCGGGATCCGGCGGCACCTGCTCACCTGTGAGGCCGAACTGCGGGTCGACGTCGCCACGGAGACCATCCGGCTGGTGCCGCCGCTGACCGGCGGTCTGCGGCTGGAGGACCGCGCGTTCCTCACCGAGGCGGACGGTTTCATCGCCGGCCGGGAGGTCGCCGCGCTGCTCAGCGAGGAAGCCGTCAGGCTGGACCCGCTCGGCGCAGACGTGGCGGACTGGCTCGCCCGGTGGCGCAAGCGGTGCTGGCGGGACGCCCGGACGACCGACGAGCCGGCCGAGCTGGCACCGGTACCCGCTCTGCTGCTTCGGCCGAGGGCCGGCAACCGCCTCGCGGACTTCTACGAGTCCGTCGCCGAGGACATGCGCGCGGGTGGCGCCGCCCCGCTCGGGCTGGCCCAGCTCGTCACCCCGATGGCGCCGGACGTCAAGCGGCGGCTGCTCGCCGAGAGCCAGCAGACCGCCTTCCTGGACGACGCCGAGCCGCTCCTGCCGCTGCCCACGAACCAAGAACAGCGCCGGATCCTGGCCGCGCTCCGGGGCAACACCGCCGCCGTCATCCAGGGACCGCCCGGCACCGGCAAGACGCACACCATCGCGAACCTGATCTGTGCCCTTCTGGCGGACGGCCAGCGGTTGCTGATCACCAGCGCCAAGGGGCAGGCGTTGCGGGTGCTGCGGGACAAGCTGCCGCCCGACATCCGGGATCTGTGCGTGCTGACCACCGGCGGGTCACGTCGCGGCGTGGACGAGGAACTGGACCGGAGCATCACGGCACTGTCCAACCTGCACGCCGGCACCGATCTGGACCAGCTGCGGCGCGACATCGACCGGCTCGGCCGGCAGCGCGCCGAACTCGTGCAGCAGCGCAAGAACGCTCTTCTCGACCTGCAGGTGCAGCGGGAGGAGGAGTACGCGATCCGGCCGGACGGCAACTCGGGGTACAGCGGGACCCTGCTCGAGATCGTCCGGCAGATCGACGCCGGGCGGGACCGGCACGAGTGGATCGGTCAACTGCCCGACACCGCCAAGGTCGCGCCCCCGCTCACCGACGGGGAGGCGGTCGAGCTGCTGGCGTTGCTGCGTACCGCGGACGCCGGGCGGGCCGCCCGGGGACGGCAGCGCATCCCCGATCCGGCGCTGCTGCCCGGGGCGGCGGACATCCGTACGGCGTTCGCGCTGCTCCGCCAGGCCGCCGAGCTGACCGGCCCGGGACCGCTGCCGGACCTGGATCCGGAACTCGCCGCCGATGCCGTCCGCCTGATCGACCGGGCCGCCGACGGGCTCGCCGAGGCCGGGCTCACCGAGGTCCTCGCAGATTGGGACAGCACCGACTGGCGCCGCGCGGCCGCCGACCGCCGGTTGCGGCGCCGCGAGCCGCAGTACTGGGAGGCGCTGCGGGCCGAGCTCCAGCCGGTCGCCGGCCTGCCCGCCGTCCTGAATCAGAACATCGGGGTGCTGGTCGACACGCCGCAACCCGGTGACGCGGCGCGTCTGCTCGGGCAGGCGAGACGGCTACGAGCCCACCTGAGCGGTCCGGGCTGGTTCCGGTTCCTCAGGCCGTCCGCAGCGGCCCGGTCTGAGGCCGCCGAGCTGCTTCGCGACTGCACTGTGGACGGGGCCGCCCCGACCACGGTGGACGAGCTCACCAGGGCCGTCACCGTCCTGGAAGCGATGGTGGTGGTGGAGAACGCCGAGCGCGCCTGGGCTCAGCTCGGCGTGCCGATCGCTGCGACTGGGCTGCGCGGCCGGGTGGCGCGACTGCTCGACATCGAACGGGACGCCGCGGCCGTGGACCTGCTCGCCACCACCCGCGACGAGATCGAACGGGCCTTCCGGCGTCGCGGCCTGCGGCACGCGATCCGTGACGCGCAGGATTGGGACCGTACGATCCGGATCTGCCGTGGGGCTCCGCTGCTGGACCGGGCCCGCGACGCCGCGCAGATGATCGACCAGGTGATCGGCCAGCTGTCGGCGATCTGCCAGGACCCGGACGCGGCACCGGAGGCCGGCGCGCTGATCGCGGCTCTCGACCGGCGCGACGTGTCCGGCTGTCTCACCGCGCGCGGGCAGATCCACGAGGCGCTGGAGCAGCAGACCCGGGAGATCCGCTACCGCGAGCTGATGAGCCGGCTCCGCGCCGGGCATCCCGGCCTGGCGGAGGCGCTGGCCGGCTCGTCGAGCGACACGGCCTGGGACACCCGGCTCGCGCACCTGCACGCGGCGTGGGCGTGGGGCCGGGCCACCGCGTACTGCCGGCTCATCGGCGCGCTCGGCCGGCACGACACGGAACAGGCGCTCAACGACATCGAGACCCGGCTCGGCGACGTCACCCGCGACCTCGCCGCCGCCAGCGCGCGGCTGCACTGCCTGAGCCGGGTCACCGAGTCCCAGCGGGCGGCGTTGCAGGACTACCGTACGCACCGCAGTTCGCTGGGCCGCGGCAAGAGCGACCACCGGGAACGCCGCCAGGAGGCGGCGCGCAGCGCGATGCGGGAAGGCCGGAACGCCGTTCCGGCGTGGGTCATGCCGCTGGCCGAGGTGGTCGAGACGATGGACGTACGCCCTGGCGCGTTCGACGTCGTCATCGTCGACGAGGCGAGCCAGGCGGGGATCGACGCGCTGTTCCTGCTCTGCCTCGCGCCCCGCGTGGTGATCGTCGGCGACGACCGGCAGTGCGCACCCGGCCAGCGCGGCGAGCTGGCCCGGGCGCAGGACGCGATCGACTACCACCTCGCCGGCATACCGGACCACGTCCGGGAGAGCTTCAACCCGGTCTCGAACCTCTATGAGCTGCTGTCCGCCCGCTTCCCCGGAACCATCCGGCTCAACGAGCACTTCCGGTGCATGCCGGAGATCATCGGATGGTCCTCGCGCCAGTTCTACCAGGATCGCCTCCTGCCGTTGCGCCAGTTCGGCGCGGATCGGCTGGACCCGTTGAAGGTCGTCCTGGTGCCGGACGCCGAGGAGGAGGGCCTCTCGTCCAACCCGGTCAACCGCAAAGAGGCACAGCTGATCGCGGAACAGGTCGAGCGAATGGTCGGCGACCCGGCCTATCGCCGCCGGACGATCGGCGTGGTGGTGCTGACGCAGAGCACGGCACAGACCACGCTCATCTCCGCGCTGATCCACGAGCGTGTCGACGCGGCGGCCGCCGAACGGCACGCCATCCGGGTGGGACAACCGCCCGACTTCCAGGGCGACGAACGCGACGTGATCCTGATGTCGATGACGATCGCACGGCCCCGGCCGGCGCTGGCCGGCCGGTTGCACGAACGCCGCTTCAACGTGGCGGCCTCCCGCGCCCGTGATCAGCTGTGGCTGTTCCTCTCCGTCGCGGCCACCCGGCTCAGCCCCGACGACCTGCGTTACTCGCTGATCAGCTGGATGACGCGGCCGCCGAATCTGCTGACGCCCGACCCGGCGCACGATCTGGCCGAACCCGACGTGCTGCGCAGCCCGTTCACCTCGCTGTTCCACCAGCAGATCTACCTGCTGCTGCGCCGGCGCGGCTTCACCGTGCTGGTTCAGCACCCGATCAGCACGTCGACGATCGATCTGGTGGTGATCGGCGCCAACGGCCGCCTCGCCGTCGAGTGCGAGAGCCCGGAACGCGTGACCTCACCCGAGCAGATCCAGGACAACCTGCGGCGGGACCGGGAGTTGCGCAGAGCCGGCTGGCAGTTCGTCCGCCTGCGGCACAGCGCGTTCGTCCAGGACCCGGACGCCGCGCTGGAACCGCTGTGGCAACGGTTGCGGGAGCGCGGCATCGAGCCCGGCGCGCTCCCGGACCTGCCGGCAACCGGTACGGCGTGGACGCCCGCACCGCTGTCCGACCGAGAGGGAGAGGAGACGGCCGCATGACCGCTTCGCACGCCGGTGTGCAGCCCTGGCCCGCCGAGGTCGTCACCGCGGTGGCCGACATCGTCGCCGCCACCGACTGGCCCGGCCTGTCCGGCGCCGACATCGAGCGGCTCCTCCAGCAGGCCGGCATCCCGCCGGTGATCGGGGTGAACAAGCGCAGCGGGCTCGCCGCCGCGCTGCTGGACCAGCAGCGGCGGGAGGGCCCGGGAGTCGCCGAACGGTTCCTCGCGGCTGCCATGTCGCCGGCCCGTCATCTGCGTGACCCCCGGCGGTTCGAGGAGTTGCGGACCTCCCTGGCCGAGCCGTTGTCCCTGCTCGGCCTGCAGGTCACCGAGCAGGGACGGCTGGGCGCGGCGACGGCCGTCGCGACCACGCTGGACGAGGTCGCCCGGATCGCCGGGCGACTACGCAGCGAACTCCAGCGCCGGGGAGTCCATGACGAGGTCCTCCGCTATTGCGAGGAGGAACTGATCCGCCGTTCGCTGTTCCACGCGGTTTTCGAGGCGACCAAGGGGGTCAGCCAACGGCTGCGGATTCTCAGCGGGCGGCACAGCGACGGGGCGCCCCTCGTCGACGAGTGCCTGTCGCCGGTGCGCGGCGCCCCGCCGCTGTTGCGGATCAACCGCTATGTGACCGAATCCGAGACGAGCGAGCAGCGCGGGTTCGCGAACCTGGTCAAAGGAATCTTCGGAACCTTCCGGAATCCGCCCGCGCACACCACGCGGGCGGACACCAGCTGGGATCTCACCGAGGCGGATGCCCTCGACCTGTTCTCCATGCTGTCGTTCGTGCACCGGCGGCTCGACGGCGCGACGGCCACGCCACGCCGGTGAGCACCCGTCCCACCGTCAGCGGCCCTGGAGGGCCTTGACGTTGTCGCCGAAGGTCCAGCCCTTCGAGCCGTCCCAGTTGATCGACCAGGTCATCAGGCCCTTGATGCCGGGGACGCTGTTCCACGCCTGGGAGACCAGCGCCGGCGTCAGGTAGCCGCCGCCGGCGCCCGGCTGGGCCGGCAGCCCGGGGACCTGCTTGTCATACGGAATCTTGATGGTGGTGCCCTGGATGGTCAGGCCGTTGGCGAGGCACTGGGTCTGCACGGTGAAGCCCTGCACGGTGCCGGCCGGGTACGAGTCGCCGGAGCAGCCGTACATGCTGCCGTTGTAGTACTGCATGTTGAGCCACCACAGGCGGCCGTTGTCCAGGTACTTCTTGATGATCGGCAGGTAGGAGCCCCAGATCGAGCCGTAGACGACGCTGCCACCGGTCACGTATGCCGTCTCGGGCGCCATCGTCAGGCCGAAGTTCGACGGCATCGCGGCGAGCACCCCGTCGATGATCCGGATCAGGTTGGCCTGCGAGGTGGAGAGCGTGTTGATGTTGCCGCTGCCGGTGAGGCCGGTCTCGATGTCGATGTCGATGCCGTCGAAGTGGTACTGCTTCAGGATCGGCACGATGGTGGCGACGAACCGGTCGGCGACGGTGCTGGAGCTCAGGTCGATGCCGGCGGTCGCGCCGCCGATGGACATCAGGATGGTCGCGCCCTGAGCCTTGGCGGCGCAGATCTCGGCGGCGGTCGGCACCTTCACGCCGGCGTCCATGCCGTTCTCCCACAGGACCGTCCCGTCGGAGCGGATCACCGGGAAAGCGGCCATCAGCACGTTGTAGCCGTGCTGGGTGATCCGGCTGTCGTTGATCGGGATCCAGCCCAGGCCGGGGTGCACGCCGTTGGACGCGCCGTCCCAGTTCTCCCAGTAGCCCTGGAGCACCTTGCCGGCCGGGCGGCCCTTGATCGCGCAGGCGGGCTGGCTGGTGGACGGCGACGGTGAGGGCGAGACCGACGGTGAGGTGGACGGCGAGACCGAGACCGACGGCGAGGGCGACGGCGAGCTGCCGCCGGTGCAGGCGCCGAGGTCGCGCCAGAGGGTCGGGGTGGCGGCCGGGTTCCAGCCGGCGCCGGCGTGGGCGGTGTGGGTCACCAGGGCCTGGTACAGCTTGGACTGGTAGGTGACCTGCTGTCCGGCGGTGTAGGTCGGCCCCTCCGCCCAGATCGTCGAGGAGCAGGCGACGGCCGCTGCCCCGGTCGGTGAGAACGCCACCACGGCGCCGGTCGCCACCACGACCCCGGCGATCATCGCCATCAACCCACGTCGAAGTCTCATGCCCACATAGTGGCGTTCACAACAGTAAACATCAAGGGTTCTTAACTATTGACGGAAGGCCGAGGTAGGCGGCGTAGCGTTCGAGCGCCGGACGCGCCTCGTCGAGGTCGAACTCGGCGAGCGGCAGCACGGTCACCGTCACCGCTTTCTTGCCGAGAGAGCGTTTCCACGTCGCCATCACCCGGCCGTCGCGCACCAGCGTGGACTGGAAGACCCCGTTGCCACCCGGCACGACCTTCGCCAACTGCTCCGGGGAGGCCATCATCGAGCGGTCCTTGTAGCCCAGCAGATATTCGTCGAAGCCGGGCAGCGCCCACCACCCGGTCACCGGGCCGGCGTCGAGCACCTCCGGATCGGCGACCATCGGAACACCGTCGACGTCGACCTCGGCCAGGCCGGCGGCCGCGATGCCGGCCCGGGAGTCGGTGAGCGTCAGCGTGGTCCAGCCGGCGAAGTCCTTGACCGTGGCCGGGCCGTGCGAGCGGAAATAGCGCCGGGCCAGGATCGCCAGGGCTTCCTCCCGGGACGGCTCGTTGCGCCGGGGAACCCACTCGTCCAGGAGCACGAACGTCTGCTCGGCGCCGGCATTGGGCGCGATGGCCGTCAACGAGCGCTGTGACGCGTACCAAAGCAGGTGGTAACCGCGCTGACCGGTCACGTCGAGGCCGCCCTCGGTGAGCGCGCCCAGGCACGCGGATCGCGGCAGTCTGCCGCCGCCCGCCGCCAAGGCGGCGGCGAGAAGCTCCATCGCGCGATTGGCCTGTTTCTCGTCGAGGCCCAGATAGTCCCAGCGTTTGTGGACCGCGGTGAGCTGGCGGACGCCGGTCAGATCGAGCATCCAGTGCGCGTCGGCGGACGGGATGAGATGGACCGTGCCGCGCATCGGCCAGGTGCGCACCACCTGGCGGTCCTCGGTCTCGGCGACGATCTCCGCACACGTGCGGCCGGGCAGGCGGGCGCCGAGCGACCAGAGCACGCTGTTGAGATCCTGTGCCTGCATGGCACCGAACCAGTCGACGATCCCGGCGACGTCGCCTCTGGTGCGCGCGCCGAGCAGCAGGCTGGTCATGCGAAGGCTCAGTGCCGTAGACGTGTCCACGGCACTGAGCCTATGTCCCGCTATCGGCCCCGTGCTGCCCGGTAACGCTTGATCAGGACGTTCGTCGACGAGTCGGCGTCGTCGGCCGGCGCCTCCCGCGAGGTCAGCTTCGGCGCGAGCTGGTTCGCCATCACCTTGCCCAGCTCCACACCCCACTGGTCGAACGAGTTGATCTCCCAGATCACGCCCTGGGTGAAGGTGATGTGCTCGTAGAGCGCCACCAGCTGCCCGAACGTGCCCGGCGTCAGCCGCTCGGCGAGGATCGTCGTGGTCGGGTGGTTGCCCTGCATGACCCGGTGCGGGGCGACCTTCGCGTCGGTGCCCTCGGCCTGGACCTGCTCCAGCGTGCGGCCGAAGGCCAGCGCGCCGGTCTGGGCCAGGAAGTTCGACATGAACAGGTCGTGCATCTCGCCGATGTCGTGGTTCGGCACGCTGAAGCCGATGAAGTCCGCCGGGATCATCTTGGTGCCCTGGTGGATCAGCTGGTAGAAGGCGTGCTGGCCGTTGGTGCCGGGCTCGCCCCAGAAGACCTCGCCGGTCTGGAAGGTGACCGGGTCGCCGGAGAGCCGCACCGACTTGCCGTTGCTCTCCATCGTCAGCTGCTGCAGGTAGGCGGCGAAGCGGTGCAGGTACTGCGCGTACGGCAGGACGGCGTGCGACTGGGCGCCGAGGAACGTGTCGTACCAGACGTTGAGCAGGCCGAGCAGGGCCGGCACGTTGCGCTCGAGCGGCGTGCTGCGGAAGTGCTCGTCGACGGCGTGGTAACCGGCGAGCATGCTGCGGAAGTTGTCCGGGCCGATCGCGATCATGACGGACAGGCCGACCGCGCTCGGCAGCGAGTAGCGACCGCCGACCCAGTCCCAGAAGCCGAACATGTTCTCGGTGTCGATGCCGAAGTCGGCGACCTTGGCCGCGTTCGTGCTGACCGCGACGAAGTGCTTGGCGACCGCGGCGTCGTCGGTGAGCGTCTTCAGCAGCCAGGAGCGCGCCTCCTTGGCGTTGGTCAGCGTCTCCTGCGTGGTGAAGGTCTTGGACACCACGATGAACAGGGTGGTGGCCGGGTCCAGGTCGCGGGTCTTCTCGAACAGGTCCGTGGGGTCGATGTTCGACACGAACCGGCACTCGATGTCGCGCTGGCTTAAGTCCTTGAGCGCCTCGTAGGCCATCACCGGGCCCAGGTCGGAGCCGCCGATGCCGATGTTGACCACGGTCTTGATGCGCTGTCCGGTGTGGCCGGTCCACTCGCCGGAGCGGACCTTGTCGCTGAACGCGGCCATCCGGTCCAGCACGCCGTGCACGTCGGCGACCACGTCCTGGCCGTCGACGACCAGGCTGGCGTCGCGGGGCAGGCGCAGGGCGGTGTGCAGCACGGCCCGGTCCTCGGTGACGTTGATGTGCTCGCCCGAGAACATCGCCGTGATCTTCTCGCTCAGCCTCGCCCGCTGGGCGAGCGCGAACAGGGCGTTCAGCACCTCGTCGGTGACCAGGTTCTTGCTGTAATCCACGTACAGGTCGGCGACCTCGGCGGCGTAGCGCTCGCCGCGCTGCGGGTCACTGCCGAACAAGTCACGCAGGTGCACCGCGGAGAACTTCTCCGCGAGGCCCTGAAGGCTCTGCCATTCGGCGCTGTCGGAAACGTGTTCGCTCATCTCTCCCACTCCGAACCTGGACGTCGCACAAATCGTGGCACGAACCGGTGCCGCGCACCTGCGAACCGACTACCCGCGAGGTTAGTCCCACAGACGGCCCGTCTGTCCCCCGGTGTGCCCTTGCCGTCCGCCTGCGGCAAAACTGTCGTACCTACGTTCTAAGTTCTGCGCCATGGTTTCCGCGGCGTACTCATATCTGGGCTCGTCCACCCTGGACGGCGATCTCACCCTGCAGACCTCCGGTGGTCCGGCGGCGCACCCCCGCTTCTTCACCGGTTTCCTCACCGACCCCGGCGCCGCGGCGACCGGCCTGCTCGCCGTCGCGGAAGTCGCCCGGACCCGATATTTCCGCCCGGTCAGCCCGGCCAGCCTGGATCCGGTGGTCACGGCCGGCTCCGACCGGCTGCGGTTCGAGTCGTTCTCCGGCTGCTGCGGTGTCTACGCCCGGATGGATGTGCTGCCCGCCGGGCTCGACGGCGAGATCGTGGCGCACGGCACCACCAACGTCGACGTCAACCTGCCACTGCAGCGGGCGCTGACCCGCGTCGGGCGCACCGACCCGCTGCACGTCGCGGTCGGCCCCGACGACCTGACCGTGACCACGTTCGACGGCCCGCTCGTCGAGCGCAAGGTGCCGCTGCCGTCCCGCTGGCTGCGCGGCTTCGCCGAGGCACAGGTGCTGACCGCCCGTTTCGACGCGCGCGCCGAGATCGGCGTCGCCGAGGCGCGGGCGCTGCTCAACCGGCTGCCCTCCGGCGACCGCTCGATCCTGTGGGCGGTCCCCGCCGGTCGTTCGCTGCGCTTCACATCCCGGCCCGCGCCGGGCGCGGTCTGCCTGCCCGGCGCCGGCCGCCTGACCGCCCTCAAACCCTTCCTTCGGTACGCGAACGCGCTCCGGGTGTACGGGCCGTCGGTGGCCACGGGCTCCGGGCCGGTGTCCAGCACCTGGGAGCTGAGCATGCCCGCGCTGCGGCTGTCGCTCACCCTGTCGCCGGAGCCGTACCGCGGGTTCTCCGGCGAGGGCGCGGTGCTCGCGGCGCTGGCCAGTGACGAGGCGGCCGACGACGCCGACCTGATCAGCGCCCTGCTCTCCTGGGACCCGACGATCGACGTCGGCGAGCTGGCCGCCGCCTCCGGTCTCGACGCCCGCCGGGTGCGCGACGCGCTCACCCAGCTCGGCACCGCCGGGCGGGTGGGTTACGACGTGGCCGAGGCGGGCTATTTCCACCGCACCCTGCCCTACTCGGCGGACGTGGTGGAGAGGATGAACCCGCGGCTGGCCGGCGCCCGCGCGCTGGCGGGCGCCGGGGCGGTCGCCACCGGTCCGGAGGTGTCGGTGGTGCGCAGCGGCACCGAGGTCTACCACGTGCGTGACGCCACCTCGTGCACCTGTCCGTGGTGGGCGAAGCACCGAGGTGAGCGGGGGCCGTGCAAGCACGCGCTGGCCGTGCAGATGGTCCTCGCCGGCGCGGTGACCGAGGACGCCGAGGTGCCGGCGTGACCCTGACCTGGGAGGTCCTGGAGCGGCGGGTCCGCAGCGGCGACCACGCCGGTGTCACCCGCCTGCTGCTCGACGCCACCGAGGCGGAACGCGCGGCGTTCGCCGCGGTGGTCGAGCGGGGCATCAAGGGCGCCGGGGCGGCAGGGTGGTGGCTCGGGCACGTCAATCCCGCCGCGGGTTACGCGCTCGCCGTCATCGGCACCATGCCCACCGCCGCCCGGGCGGCGGCCCTGCTGTCCCGCCGCGACATGCGCACCATGTGGCACGCGGTGCCGGTGGACCGGTTCCTGCGGATCGCCGCGGCCCGCGGGATCGACTGGCTCGGCGACCTGGGCACCCGGCTCGCCCGGCGACTGCCGGCCCGGCCCGACTGGGACTCCGGCGCCTGGGACTTCGCCGTCGCGGTCCTGCGCGCCGGCGGGGCGCAGCCGCCGGCCACCGAGGGTGTGGTGCGCGGGTGGCTGTTGCGGCTGATGGAGCCCGGCCCGCACCTGCGTCATGCCCCGCTGCCGCCGTTGAGCACGCGGTTGCGCGACGACCCGTTGCTGGATCTGCTCCTGCCGCCGGTCTTCGAGATCGACGGCGTGGGCTCTGTCATCACCAGCGCCGCATGGAGCAATGCCGGCAAACCGGACAACCCCTTCCCGGGCGCCGTCGCCGCGCTGGTCAGCGAGGGCCGGCTGGAGCGCAAGACGATCCTGGCCGCCACCATCGACCGGCTGGTCCGCGGTGACCGGCCGCACGCGCTGCGGCCGTTCGTGCTGCTGCACGACGCCCTCGCTCCGACCGTCGACGAGGTTGCCGCGCACACCCTCGATTACGCCCGCCTGCTCGCCGAGGGGCCGGGCCCGGTGGCCACGCCGGCGCAGCGCGCCCTGCGGGCGCTGGACGAGGCCCGCCGCCTCGACCTGGAGACGCTCCTGGAGACCAGCTCGGCGGTGCTGACCCGCCCGGAGAAAGCGGTGGCCAAGTCCCAGCTCTCCTGGCTGGAGCGAGTCGCCCGCCGCGAGCCGGAGCGGGCCGGTGAGGTGGTCGAGACGATCGCCGGCGCGTTCGGCCATCCCGCGCTCGACATCCAGGAACGCGCCCTGACCCTGGTCGCCAAGCACCTCCCCCGGCTGGAGCCGGAGGCGGTCGCCCGGCTCGCCGGCGCGGCCTCGGTGCTCTCCGGTGATCTGCCGGCCCGGGCCGGCGCCCTGTTCGGCGCCACCGTTGCGGTGGCCCGCCCCACCGGTGCTCCGGCGCTGCCCACCCCGCCGGGGCCGGCCCCGATGCCGCCGCCGATCGCGTCCGCCGCCGAGCTGGCCGAGGAGGTGGCCACGCTCGTTCGGGAGCAGTCCGGCGTCCGCTGGGAGCGGGTGCTGGCCGCGCTCGTCGCGCTCCACGGGGCCGGCGAGCGGGCGGCCCTGGCAGCCGCCCTGGCCCCGGTTCTGGAGCGGGAGGCGTTCCACTTCACCGAGAGCCGGTGGAATGCCGGCTCCCCGCTGGTCTGCCTCGGCGCCGCCCTCCGCGCGGCGACCGCCACCGCCGGCCACGGCAGGACCCTGCAGCACCTCCGCCGCGCGGTCCGGATCGCCTGGCAGGACGGCCGGCGCGGTGGCACCGGGTCCGAGCTGTCCAGCCGCCCCGTCGGCGTGCTCGCCCTGCGCGCCGCCGAGATCGCCGTCCACATCGACAGCTCGATGATCCCGATGCTGGTCGCCACCCCCACCCGGGTGAACGGCAGCCTCGACCCGGCGGTGCTGCTCGACCGGCTGGCCGGCGCCGAGGCCGAGGGCTGGCAGCCCTGGTCGTTCGATCTGGAGCAGGCCCTGCTCCGGCTGCCCCGCTCCGCCGTGGCCGGCGAGGTGATGGCCGGCGCCGCCGCGCTGACCTCGCCCGCCGGGCGGCAGTTCGCCCAGTGGCTCGCCGGCGGCGGCCTGCCCGATCCGGTCAGCGAGCGGTTCACTCAGCGCACCACCTCGTCCAGCTGGGACTCCGTGGTGGAGCGCCGTGTCGTGGCCACCCTGCGCCCGTCACGCGACGGCGGCCTGCGCCTGGAGCGCCAGCTGCTCACCCTCGACCCGCCGGGCAAGCCGGTCTACAGCCCCGACGCGTTCGCCGGCGTCGAGGAGGCGCTGGCCATGGTGCTGCCGCACCACCGCGAGGCGACCGCCGCCTGGGCGCTGCCCGAGCTCGCCGCCCTGGCCGACGAGGACCGGCGCGACACCGGCAGGCTGCTACCGCTGCTGGCCGAGGGCACCGGCCCGGTCGGCCCGGCACTGACCACCGGCCTGGCCTACGGTCTGGCTGCCAGGCAGGAGACCGACCGGGCCGCCGCGGTGGACGCCTTCCTCACCCTCGCCGCCGGGCCCGACCCGTTCGCCGCGGCGGTCGGCGCCGCGCTCGGCGACCTGGCCGCCGGC
>NZ_JBEZZB010000125.1:0-32311 GCF_040638955.1 Actinoplanes sp. NPDC024001 | reverse complement strand
AAGCGCCCCCATGCCCGCGATTTTTGCGCAATTGCGGCCTCTAGGACTCGTAGCGGGGACAGGATTTGAACCTGCGACCTCTGGGTTATGAGCCCAGCGAGCTACCGAGCTGCTCCACCCCGCGTCGGCTCGTTAACACTAGCGCACCGGCTCCGGGGGCCGCAAAACGGCCCCCGGAGCGTTACGTCACCCTCCCGCGCTGGGGGCGGGACTGACCGGCGCCGACGGTGCCGCGCTGGCCGGCGTGCCCGCCGCGGTCTTCTGGGCGTTCTGGAAGCGGGTCATCGCGTCGTCGAGCGCCTTGAGGGCCTCACCCTGCTTGACGAAGTCACCGGCGACCTGGGCTGCGCGCAGGTCCTCGATGGCCTTGTCGACCTCCGCGGCGGCCTGGGTCAGCTCGGGGCTGACCGTGCCGGGCGGCGCTGTCGGGGTGGTCGGCGTGGTGCCGGGGTTCTCGGTGTTGTTGCCGGTGTTCGGCGTCCCGGCGGTCTTGCCGAGCTCGACGAGGGCTTTCAGGCCCTCGGTGAGGTTGTCCTCGAGCACGACGTAGGTGCCGCCGTCGCCGTACGACATCAGCACCTTCTGCAGCAGTGGCGCCGCGCCGGCCTGGCTGCTCTTCACGTAGACGGGTTCGACGTACAGGATGTCGTTGCCCAGCGGCAGCGAGATGAGGTTGCCGTAGAGGACGGACGCCTGCCCGCCGCGGGTGAGCAGGGCCAGCTGCTGCGAGATGTTGTAGTTGTTGACCATCCGCTGGTGCACCTGGACCGGGCCGGGAACCGCCGTGTCGTCGGGTAGCTCCAGGACTTCGATCTTGGGTTGCCCGTCGACGTACGACGCGGAGATCAGCGCCGACATGTTCTCCCGGTTGGCCGGGGTCACGCCCGCGGTCAGCTGGAAGCGGGTCTCCTGCTGTTCCGGCAGTTTGACGTTGAGGTAGAACGGCGGTTGTTTGACGCCGGTCTGCGGGGCGTCGGGCGCGTTCGGCACCTGCCAGAAGTCGTCACCGGAGAAGAACGTCCGCGGGTCGGTGACGTGGAACTTGGTCAGCAGGTTGCGCTGCACCTTGAACAGGTCGGCCGGGTAGCGGAAGTGGGCGGCCAGTTCGGCCGGGATCTGCGCCTTGGGCACCACCAGGTCGCCACCGAACGCCTTGTTCCAGGCCTTGAGCACCGGGTCCTGCTCGTCGAACTCGTAGAGGGTGACGGTTCCGTCGTACGCGTCGACGGTCGCCTTCACCGAGTTGCGCATGTAGTTGACGTCGTCGCGGGCCAGTGCGAACGAGCCCTGCCCGGTCAGTTCGTCCCGGGTCTCGGTGGCCAGGTTGATCTTCTGGGCGTACGGGTACGTCTGCGCGGTCGTGTAACCGTCCAGGATCCAGGTGATCTTCCCGTTCACCACGGCCGGGTACGGGTCGCCGTCGATGGTGAGGAACGGCGCCACCTTCTCGACGCGGTCGCGCGGGTTACGGATGTACATCAGGCGGGAGTTGTCGTTGACCGCGTCGGAGAGCAGGAAGTTGCTCTCGGTGTTCTTGATCGCGAAGACCGCCCGGCGGAAGAACGAGCCGATCTCGACGCCGCCCTTGCCCTCGTAGGTGTACAGCTCCGAGGCGTCGGTGTTCTGCTCCTGCGGCCGGTCGAACTCGACCTTCTTGTTCGGGTCGGTCTGACCGACGATCACGTACTCGGTGGACTGCTCGCCGTAGTAGATCCGCGGCTGGTCCGCCTTGATCAGGTCGGTGGAAGCGGAACAGTTGTTGCCGGTCCGGGCTTCGGCGCCGAGGAAGCCGGAGACGAAGTACGGCAGGCCGGTGCCGCACACCTGGTTGGCCGGCGCCGCCACCAGGCCGTAGCCGTGGGTGTAGACGGTGTGCCGGTTGAGCCAGTTGCGCTGCTGGGCGGTCAGCTTGTCGTCGTTGATCTCCCGGGCGCCGACCACGTAGTCCTGGGTCTTGCCGTCGATCGTGTACCGGTCGACGTCGAGCTTCTCACCGAAGTCGTAGAAGCCCCGGGACTGCTGCGACTGGGTGAACGCCTGGGAGACCAGCTGCGGGTCGATCAGCCGCACGTTCTGCGCGCTGGTGTCGCTGGCCAGCGCGGCCGTCGGGCTGCCGCTGCTCACCCGGTATTGACTGACCTCGGTATTCGCCAGTCCGAAGGCATCGCGGGTGGAGTCGATGGAGCGCTGGATGTACTCCTGCTCCTTGTCGAACAGGCTGGGCTTGACCTGGAAGTTCTGCACGGCGAGGGGGTAGATGCCGCCGATCGCCACGGCCGAGATCGCCAGCAGGGCCAGCGAGACGCCGGGCCAGACCAGGTTCCGCATCACCGCGTTGGAGAACACGATGATCGCGATCGCCACCACCACCGAGATGTAGGCGAGGATCTCCTTGGCCGGCAGCAGCGCGTTCACGTCGGTGTAGCCGGCGCCGTACAGCCCCGGGGAGACGTGCTGCTCGAGCAGCAGCGCCCGGCGGTCCAGCACGTAGGCCACCGCCTTGAGCAGCACGAAGGCCGCGACGAGCGAGGTCAGGTGGGCCCGGGCGGCGGTGGTCATCCGGTCACCGACGCCCTGCAGGCGCACGCCGCCGAAGATGTAGTGCACCGCCAGCGAGCCCAGCACGGACAGCACCACCGCGGTGAAGCCGACGCCGAGCAGGTAGCGCAGCAGTGGGTACTCGAAGATGTAGAAAGAGACATCCACCTTGAACTGCGGGTCCTCGACGCCGAAGCTGCCGCCGTTGCGGAACAGCATCCAGTCGCTCCAGCGCGCCTGCGCGGAGAGACCGGCGAAGAACCCGATGATCAGGCTGACCACGGCGATCCAGGTGCCGAGCCGCGGCGCCAGGATCATCCGGTAGCGCTCCAGGGTGGCCTGTTCGGCCGAGTGTGGGCGCAGCAGTGGCCGCAACCGGTACGCCAGGTAGAGGTTTCCCGCCACCACGAGGGTCATCAGGGCGCCGATCACCAGGAACAGGGTCACCTTGGTGAGCAGCACGCTGGAGAAGACGGTCGTCTTCTCAACCTCGTCGAACCACAGATAGTCGGTGTAGGCATCGATGCCCCAGCCGAGCAGAGTAAAAAGAATGAAGACCCCGACCAGGACGCCGACGGTCACGCGACCGCGCCGGCTCATCCTCGGTAGAGGACTGTTACGCATGACCAACGTTGGCTCCACACTTCATCTGGCCGGTGTTTCACCTTACGATGTCGCATCCAGCTTCGCGGGCATCATCGAGCCGAGCAGGGCTTTGGAGTCCCGCCGGCGGTGAAGGTCTCGAGCGCGGTGAGCGCGTCGTCCACGGTGGCCACCTCGGCCATGGGCAGGCCGGGCACCGCGTTGCGCAACGCCTCCGCGCAGTTGTCCTTGGGTACCAGGAAGAGCTGAGCGCCGGCCTCCTTGGCGCCCACCAGCTTCTGCGGGATGCCACCGATCGCGCCGACGTTGCCGTCGTCGTCGATGGTGCCGGTCCCCGCGATGATCTTTCCGCCGGTCAGATCCTCCGGCTTGAGCTTGTCGATGATGCCGAGGCTGAACATCAGTCCGGCGCTCGGGCCACCGATCTTGTCGAGGTCGATCTCGATGTCGAACGGGTTCGGCTGCTTGGTACGGATCTCGATGCCGAGACGGGGGGTGTCGTCGTCACTGGCGGCCTTCGTGGTGATCCGCGCCGAGCCCGCCTTGCCGCCCCGCTCGTAGGCGACGGTCAGCGTGCTTCCGGCCGGTTTCGCCCGGACCAGCTCGGTGACCTGCGCCGGACGGGTGATCGCGGTGCCGTCGATCGCGGTGATCACGTCCTCGGCCCGCAGCGCGCCGTCAGCCGCGCCGCCCGGCGTGACCTCGAACACGTAGGTCAGCACCGGATAGCCCAGCTCTCGCAGCGCCACGGTCTCGGCGCTGGTCTGCGACTGCTTCCACTCCTGCGCGTTCTGCTCCTGGACCTGCTTCTCGCTCTGGTCCGGGGGGTAGATCAGCTCGCGCGGGACGACCGCCTCCTCGCCGCTGAGCCAGCCGCGGATGGCCCACACCAGCTCCACCTGGGACTGCACGTTGACAGTGGTCAGGCGGAGCTGGCCTTTCGAGGTCGAGGTGTCACCCTTCTTGATCTGGATCACTTCGGTGCCGTTGTCCGAGCCGAGGGTGTTGACCGTGGGCCCGGGCTTGAGAACCACATACGGCAGGGGTGCGACCATGACACCGGCTGCCAGGAGAGCGGTGATCAGGGCGCCGAGGATGACGGTGACACCACGACGTCTCATGCGCGTGAGCGTACCCACCCAGTCTGAGTTCTCTCTGAGCTGATACCTCCCTCAGTCCGCTGCGGGCATTTCGCGCGTACCGTGGGGGTCGTGCCTGATATCCCGTTCGGCTTCTCCCTGCCGGGCGCTCAGCCGCCCGACCCCTCCGACCCGCAGCAGATGCAGCAGTTCATGGCGCAGCTGCAGCAGATGTTCGCCGCACCCGGCAGTGGCCCGGTCAACTGGGACCTGGCCCGGCAGGTCGCCGCCAGCCAGCTCTCCGCGACCGGCGACCCGGCGGTGAACATGCTGGAACGCCACCAGGTCGAGGAGGCACTGCGACTCGCCGACCTGTGGCTCGACCCGGTCACCGCGCTCCCGACCGGCATACACAAGGCCGTCGCGTGGAACCGCAACGAGTGGATCTACAACACCCTCGACGTGTGGAAGAAGCTGTGTGAGCCGATCGCCGGCCGCATGGTGGGCGCCATGGGCGACCTGGTGCCCGAGGAGGCTCGCGCCCAGCTCGGCCCGATGGCCTCGATGGTCGCCACGCTCGGCGGCGCGCTCTTCGGCGGCCAGCTCGGGCAGGCCTTCGGCCAGCTCGCCGCGGAGGTTCTCTCCGCCGGCGACATCGGCCTCCCGCTGGGTCCCGCGGGCACCGCGGCGCTCATCCCGGCCAACATCAAGGCGTACGGGTCGGGGCTCGAGCTCCCGGAGGACCAGGTCCGGCTCTATGTCGCGCTGCGTGAAGCGGCCCACCAGCGGCTCTTCGGGCACGTCCCGTGGCTGCGCGCGCACGTGCTGAGCGCCGTCGAGACCTACGCCACCGGCATCACCGTGAACCGGGAGGCGATCGAGGAGGCGATGAGCCGAGTCGACCCGACCGATCCCGAGTCGATGCAGGCGATGGCCCTGGAGGGGATCTTCACCCCCGAGGACACGCCGCAGCAGAAGGCCAGCCTGGCCCGCCTGGAAACCGCGCTCGCGCTGGTCGAGGGCTGGGTCGGGCACGTGGTCGACGCCGCCGCCGGCGACCGGCTGCCCTCGGTGTCCGCGCTCGGCGAGGCGTTCCGCCGCCGCCGGGCCGCCGGTGGGCCGGCCGAGCAGACCTTCGCCGCGCTGGTCGGCCTGGAGCTGCGGCCGCGCCGGCTGCGCGAGGCCGGCGCGCTGTGGACCGCGGTCACCGAGCACCGGGGCATCGCCGGGCGCGACGCGCTCTGGGACCACCCCGACCTGCTGCCGACCGACGACGACTTCGCCGACCCGGCGACGTTCGCCCGCAGCCGGTCCGACTGGGACATCAGTGAGCTGGACGGCCTGGAGGACGGCCCGAAAGAGGACTAACCGCCGAGCAGGGCCCGGGTGTTCTCCCAGCCCTCCAGGGCGACGTCCAGCGTCGCCAGGTCGGCCGGTCCGCGCAGACGGCGCCAGTGCGGGGTGGACGTGACGTCCCCCGGCGCGGGCGCCGTTCTGCGCAGCAGCTGGGGCGAGGCGCTGTCCAGGTCGTGGTCGACGAGCCAGTCCGGCGCCGGCAGGCCGGTGGCGACGCCGAAGAGGCCGCCGCCGGCTCCGCCCGGCGCGACGGCGACAGCTTTGCTGTCCAGCGGGCGCAGCAGCTTCCCCAGGGTCATTCCGGGTACGTCGGGAGCGTCCGCCGCGATCACGGCGGCCTGGTCGAACCCGTCCGCAGCGGCGGCCGTGAGCACGGGCAGCACGGTCGGCTCGGGAATCTCGTAGATCCGGGTGCCCGGCCAGGCGATCTCGTCGGCCAGGGCACGGTCACCGGGCGTGGTGGCGATCGCCGCCTCCGCCTGCGCCAGGCGGGCCAGCAGGTCGACCACGTCCTCCGCCATGGCGGCTCGCCAGGCGCGCAGGTCGACGCCGGGTGGGCTCCACGTCACCGGCACCAGCATCGCCACCACCACGCGCCGCGTCACCAGGCCACCTTACCGACAGGCCCGGAGCGCAACCCGGCACGCATGGCGCCCGCCGGCGTCCAGGGCGCTGTGCCGCTAAACCGAAGGCGAAGCCATGAACACAGCGGAGACGCCCTCCAGGTAACCGCGGGCCCGCTCGGCCTTGGGGAAACGGTTCACCAGGTCCCAGAAGCGGGCGTTGTGGCTCGGCACGACCAGGTGGGCCAGCTCGTGCAGGAGCACGTAGTCGACGACCCAGTCGGGCATCTCCTGGATGCGGTGCGAGATCCGGATCGTGCCGTCATCGGGCGTACAGGACCCCCAGCGGCCGTTCTGGTTGGTCACCCAGCGAACGCTGGCCGGGACCACCTCGTCGGCGTAGTCGGCCAGGTAGCGGCTGATCAGCCGGCGGGCGCGGGCCAGCAGCTCAGCGTCGGTGCACCGGAGCCGCTCCTCGCGGGCGGCGAGCCGGGCGAGCATCCGCTCGACCCACTCGGTCTCCTCGGCGCGGGAGAAGCGATCCGGTATGAGCACGACGACGCGCTCACCGTCGCGATACGCGGACACCGTCCGTCGCCGGCGCTGGCTGCGCCGCACTTCCACGACAGGCTTGCGCACGCGGGCAGCCATTACCGGCTCGCGCGGCCCAGATTCGGGTTCACGTTGAGACGCTAATCCGGATGCCCCTGGTCACCGCAAGAGTACGGCCAATGACTGTCACGGAAAATGCGCACTTCGACCGGATATACCCGAAAAAATTTTCCTCACCGGCAACATCGGAGACATCCGTCAACCTAGACCATCGTCGACGCAGTGCCCAAACGGGTTAGCTGTCCTTTTTATGCCTATCTGAAGGGATTCATCGGCGTGTCCCGGCAAACCTGGCGGAAAAGGATAGTTCGTACCGGCACACTCGCTTCGTCGGCGAGACCGCCGACGCTGCGTTGACATGGAACCGGCCTGACCTGGGTAAGTGACCGCCCCGGACGGGTGGCCACATCCGCGTGGCCGCGAAGCGGTCCAGCGCCGCAGACAGGTTCGCGCCCGTCGCCGCGAACGAGGCACCGGGCCGAGCGGCCGACCAGAACGACTAGGAGGAACCGTGGCCGACAACACGTACAACGGCTACTGCGTCAAGTGCAAGGAGAAGCGTGACTTCCAGGGCAACGTGGAGGTCTCGAAGACCGGCATGAACATGGCCAAGGGCAAGTGCCCGGTCTGCGGGACGACGATGAACCGAATCCTGGGCAAGGCCAAGGCGTGAGTTCGTGCCCGGGGAGGCCGGCCACGGTCGTCCTCCCCGGCACTTCTCGGTTACTGCCGTAACCGTGTTCACCCGAACACGTTGAGTCAACGGGAACGCCACACCCGCCTGTGGATAACTTCCCCGAAGCTGTGGACAACCCGGTTCAGGGTGGCGGATGCCTGTGGATAACCACATCGCTCCGCAGCGCCTCGGTGACACCCTGTCACTCATGACTCGGACCCCGTTGCCCCGGCCCACCCTGATCCCGGGGTTGCCGCGCATCTGGCGCAGCCCCGGTGAGCTGCAGCTCGGGCTCGACCCGGCCCATGCCGTGGTGCTCCAGCTGCCCGACCGCCGCACTGCCCAGGTCCTGGATCTGCTCGACGGCCGCCGGCCGGAGCGGAGCGTCCTGCTGCGCGCCGCCGAGCTCGGCGTCCCACCGGACGAGGCGCGGGCCGTTCTCGACCTCCTGCACCGAGCGGGGCTCGTGCTGCCCTCGTCGTCGCTGCTGCCGGCCACCCTGCCCGCGGCCACCCGCCACCGGCTCTCCGGCGAGGCCGCCGCCCTGGCGCTGGACGCCGCCGCGCAGACCACCAGCGGCGCCCGCACCGATCCCTCCCCGGCCCGGGTCTTCCGGCGCCGGCACGCCGCCCGCGTCGTGCTCAGCGGCCGTGGCCGGCTCGGCGCCACCATCGCGGTCGCCCTCGCCGAGTCCGGGGTCGGCCATGTGCATCCGGATCTCGCCGGCACGGTCGGGCCGGACGAGCTGGCCGGGGCGCCGCTCGAGCCCGCCGACGTGGGCAGTCCGCGCCGCGCCGCCGTCACCGCGGCCATCGAGCGGGCCGCACCCGGCACCGACACCCACGGGGCGCGGCGGATGCCCGCCTCCCTCGTCGTCCAGCTCGCCCACGACGAGCCGACCACCCTGATCGCCACCGGTCACGCCGCCCGGCGCCAGCCGCACCTGGCGGTGGCCGTCCGCGACGGCACGGCGGTGATCGGGCCGCTGGTCCCGGGCGGCGGCACCCCGTGCCTCAACTGCCTCGACCTGCACCGCCGGGAGCGGGACGCCGGCTGGCCGGGCGCGCTCGCCCCGGCGAACCCGGACGCCGTCGAGCCGTGTGCCGTCGCCACCCTGCTGGCCGCCACGGCCTATGCGACCGCCGAGGTCCTCGCCTTCCTGGACGGGCGGACCCCGGAGACGCTCGGCTCGGCGATGGAGATCACCGCGCCGGGCCGGTTCCGCCGCCGCTCCTGGCCGCCGCATCCGGCCTGTGAGTGCCAACGTCGGCGCCGGGTGCCGACCTTCACCGGACCTTCACCGCATAAGCACCAAACCACCAAGCGACGGGCAGAGTAACCGCCCGGCGTCAGTAACAATGATCTGGTGACGGACATACCGCGGCGTGCGGCCGCGCGGACGGCCAAACTCGCTGCCCTGCCACTCGGCTTCGCCGGGCGCACCGCCCTGGGGCTGGGCAAGAGAGCCGTCGGGATCGCCTCCGACGTCATCTCGGCGGACATCCAGCAGCGCACCGCCGAGCAGCTCTTCAGCGTCCTGGGCCAGCTCAAGGGCGGCGCGATGAAATTCGGCCAGGCCCTCTCGGTCTTCGAGGCGGCGCTGCCGGACGAGATGGCCGGCCCCTACCGGCAGGCGCTGACCAAGCTGCAGGAGGCGGCGCCGCCGATGCCGGTGGCGAACGTGCACAAGGCGCTCGCCGAGCAGCTCGGCCCGGACTGGCGGGACAACTTCGCCGAGTTCGACGACAGCCCGGCAGCGGCCGCCAGCATCGGCCAGGTGCACCGCGCCGTGTGGAAACTGCCGCCGGCCCGGCGCAACGCGAAACCCAAACTGCTGCCGGTCGCGGTGAAGGTGCAGTACCCGGGCGCCGGTGACGCCCTGATCGCCGATCTGAAACAGCTCGGCCGCCTGGCCGGCATGTTCAAGATCATCCAGCCGGGCATCGACGTGAAGCCGCTGCTGGCCGAGCTGCGGGACCGGGTCACCGAGGAGCTCGACTACGAGATGGAGGCGCAGACCCAGCGCGCCTTCGCCGAGGCGTACCACGACGATCCGGAGATCTTCGTGCCCCGCGTGGTGGCCTCGGCGCCGCAGGTCCTGGTCACCGAGTGGGTCGACGGCACCCCGCTGGCCGGCGTGATCACCGACGGCACCCCCGAGGAACGCGACGAGGCCGGCCGGCTGATGGCGATCCTGCACTTCTCGGCGCCGGCCCGGGCCGGTCTGCTGCACGCCGACCCGCACCCCGGCAACTTCCGGATCCTCCCCGACGGCCGCCTCGGCGTGATCGATTTCGGTGCGGTCGCCCGGCTCCCCGAGGGTCACCCGGAGCCGATCGGCCGGCTGGTGCGGCTCGCCCTGGAGGGCGACGCCCAGGCGGTGGTCGACGGCCTGCGCGAGGAGAAGTTCATCAAGCCCGACGACGAGATCGACGCGGAGGCGGTCCTCACCTTCCTGCGCCCGATGATCGAGCCGGTCGCGGTGGACCGCTTTCGCTTCACCCGCACCTGGCTGCGCGCGGAGGCGACCCGGCTGGGGAGCCCGCGGTCACCCGCCTACCAGTTGAGCCGCAAGCTCAACCTGCCCCCGTCCTACCTGCTGATCCACCGGGTCACCCTGGGTTCCATCGGTGTGCTCTGCCAGCTGGAGGCCGAAGCCGCCTACCGCGAGATCCTCATCGACTGGCTCCCCGGCTTCGCCCCTGACTCCTGACCCGCCCATCGACGTTCCGGTATGCCGTTCTCCCGCCACGATGAACGGGAGCGGTCCGGTAGGCGTACCCGAATGGAAAGGACATCGCGCGAGCCGAGCGGTGTCCGATGTTCGGGGAGGACGGTCATGGGAGCCACCGGTGAGGAACTCGGTGTCGACTGCCTGGAGCTGTGGAAAGCGGGAACGTACCAGCTTCAGCCGCTGGGCGAACATCTTCGTCTGACCGTCCGCCACCTCGTCACGGCAGAGAGCGGACTCTCCGCGTTGTGGCGTGACAGCAAGCTCGGCGGCCCTTATGGACCGTTGCTCGACGCCTGGACGTCCCTCGCCGACGAAACCATCCGAATCCTGCAGGAGACCGGGGAAAGCCTGGAGGCCACCGGCCAGATTCTGGTGCTCGCCTCATCGGAGTACCAGGAGACCGACGATGTGGCCCGCAGAAAGTTCGAAGAGCTCAAGCCCGACGTCGTCCGGGCGCAGAAGCTGGCCGAGGACCAGAGACAAGCAGGGCTGGCGGGATGAGTTACGCGGAACTGGCGCAACATGCCGCCCGCATCGAGCAGCTGGCCGTTCAGGAGTCGCTCAAGCAGAAGGGCTGGGCCGACCTGGGTAACGGCGAGATCCGAGCACCCAGCGATCTCACCGCACTCGGCGCTCAACAGATCGTGCAGATCACCCAGCAGGAGTTCGCCGACACCGCCGAGATGTTCATGCCGTTCCTGCACATGCCCGATCCGGCGGCGCTGGAGAACATCTGCCAGGTGATGCGCAAGGCGAAGTTCAGCCTGTCCCGGAGCCCGCAGGGATCAACGGATCCGGTCACCAAGGAACAGGTCCACGCGAATCCGGTGATGAATCTGATGGACGAGGTGCCGGTGACGCTGGCGCCCTGGCACGGTTTCGCCGCCGAGGAGTTCAAGACGCGATTCCTGCAACCGTGGCCGGCCGTTGCCACGAACCAGTTCAACCTGGTGGCCACCCTGGCCGGTGCGCTCCGCGCGGAGCAGGCGTTGTGGGAGGAGTGCCGCAAGAACGTCGACGACATCGCGCACAAGGCGATCAATGCCTTGGAGGTGATGGAGGAGTGCGGCACCAAGACACAGGTCTGCCTGCTCACCGTGGCGTCGTCGGTGTTCGCCGTCGCGGCCGCCCTGGCGACCGCCGGCACCGGAGCGGCGGTCGCCCTGACCGTCGCCGGCGCGACCGCCCAGGCGCTCGGTGGGGTTCCCCGGGAGGACGATCCGAAGGTCGAGTTCGACGGGCAGAGTCCGCAGGACATCCTCCGCCAGGTCCAGGCGGCACTCACCACGCTGGCCGAGGTGGTCAACCGGAAGGAAGGCGAGATCGCCGAGGCGATGCGCTCGTCCGCGGCCTCGCTGGCGGCCAACCGGTCCCTTTTCGTCTCGCCTCGCCCGGTGCTGGCGGACCAGAGCGCTGCCGGCGTCACCACTCAGAACGGACTGGGGGAAGCCCCGTGACCAGCCTGCGCGAGCAACTCGATGACCTGCGGGTACGCGCCACCACACCGGACGGTGCGATGACCGCCGAGTTGCACGGGCGTTCCGCTCTCCGGCTGACGTTCGCGCGGGGCTGGTACGACCGCAGCACCGACGACGAGGTGACCCGCAAACTGACCGCCCTGGCCGGCCGGCTGTGGGTGGCCCGGACCCGGGAGTACTGGCGGATTCTCGGCGCCGAGTCCGGTGAGTATCTGACCGGCGAGGACCGGGCTCTCGGCACCCGGGCGGACGCCTACCGGGAAGGGCGGAACGCCCTGGTCGCGGAGGGCCGCTCCGAGAACGGGCGGGTCACCATCCGGGTCAGTGGGATGCGATCGTGGACAGTCGATGTGATCCCGGGCACCATCCACACCTGTGACGAGCACGAGTTCGCGGCCATGGTGGAGCAGGCCGGCGCGGAGCTGATCCGCGACCAGTACCGGAAGATCGCCCGTCTCAAGGGTGAGATCTACGCCTGAAGAAAGGGGCCGGCACGATGACGCAACGCAGAACGTGGTGGCTGATCGCGGCGGCTCTGGCTCTCGTGCTCGTCGGAGCCGGCGTCCTGCTGCTCCGTCGCGACTCCGATCGGACCGAAGCGTCGGATTCCGCATGCCGGCTGACCGCCCCGCCGTCAGCGACGCCGAACGGTGACGTGGCCGGCCTCGAGGTCGTCGAGAAAGGCTTCAGCCTGGTCGGCGCCGACCGGCCCTGGGTGAGTTCCGGTGCGGTGCTGCGAAACGCCACCGAGCGGGTCGCCTATCGCACACTCGTGACGATCGACGCCCTGGACGCGCGAGGCCGCACGCTGATCTGGGCGGACCATCAACTGTTCAAGACCCAGGTGGTGCCGGTCCTGGGGCCGGGGGCGAGCATCACCGTCGGCAACGCGCTGGCCGTCGAGCAGGGCGCTGACCGAGGCAGGGTCGCGTCGATCGCCGTCACTTTCGTGGTGACACAGTGGCTGGATCCCGCTCACGGCGAGCAGGGGCTGGGTGCGATCGCGACCGCGGTCGTTCCGGGTAGCGGCAAGCGGGATCCCGAGGGTTCCGGCTCCGTCTCCTACACCGCCACCTCCACCAACTGCGCGGAGATGAAATCACGGGGCACCTCGATGGTCTTCCGGGACAGCGCCGGCAAGCTGATCGGCGGCGCCCTCAACAACGAGCCGCAACTCAGCTCCTGTGATCCCGGCCATAGCACTGCATTGACCGCCAGCACGGTTCAGTTGGGCATCCCGGCCGACGCGGATCTCGATCGCACATCGGTGACGGTCTACTGCGACTTCGACCGGCCGTTCACGCCGGTCGCGTCAGGTGTCCCGGTCAACTGACCGTCCTCAACCGACAGGAATGGGCCCGTCCGCGGAAGCGGACGGGCCCATTCTCATTTACCCAGGTAGCGGGTCTTGGGGGATTCGGGCTCAGACGCCGAGTTCGCGGGCGGCCCGGTGACGGGCCTCCATGGCGATGCGGCGAGCGGAGCGGTAAGCCTCAGGTGCACGGTCACTCTGAGGCCGACGCATTCGGGCCCTCGACAACGCTTCTTGGATGAGTCTCATCTTGGTGGCTCCATTCGTGGGCATCTCGGTGCTCGGCTTTCGGATCTCAGTTACGGCAGTGGGGAGGGTCGTCATCTCAGGCCGCCAGTCGGACGCAGTTACGGGACTCGAGACCGTTCGCGGCGAGCCGCTCCTCGACCTCGACGGCCAGCTCGGCGTCGCGGGCGACGTCGGCCTTACGCGGACGGCCACGGGGCCGCTTGCGCGGAACCACGGCGCCACGCTCGAAGATCTCTCCACCCCAGACACCCCAGGGCTCGTTCCGCTCCACCGCGCCGGCGAGGCACTCGACGCGCAGCGGGCAGTCCCCGCAGAGCGACTTGGCCAGCTCCAGCTGGGCCGGGGACTCGGAGAACCACAGGTCCGGGTCAAACTTCCGACAGGGCAGGTTTGCCTCGAGCTCGACGTTCATGTCGATCGGGGCCAGCGCCAGACTCATAAAGCCCGGTCACCTCTCTCTTCTTCTCGATCTTCTGGATCGCAGTTCGGGTCGTGCACCGGCCGGTAAGCCGGCAAAAATTAAGGCCGCGGATCCCGGTTACGGGTTCCGCGGCCTCGAGGTGAGCCGGAGGTCTGGTTTATCAGACCGGCCTTCCTCGAGGCGGGACACCGCTGCCACCATCCGTGTAGCGCTTACGGGAGATAGCGTTGTTGCCCTTGAACCCAGTGGTCCCCTTGTTTCCGTCGATGAGCACCAGGACCGCTTTGCCCAGCTCGGCCTGAGCCTGGACCTGGTGCACCTGCGGGACGGAGATCCGCTCAGCAGCGAGCAGCGCCAACGGAGCGGCGGTAGCAGGCAGCGGGGCGGACGGAGTCCAGGCAGCAGTCGGCAGCATCGACGGACGCATCATCGTGTTGAGCTTCATCGTTGCCACCTCCTCCTTGACCTTGCACTCGTGGTGAAACCTCGGCGAACCCATCGCTCGCCAAGACGTGTTCTGAGGCTATGCCTGCCCTACAGGAGAGGGCAAACGAATTAACGGACTAACTTTCAAAGTTTTTTGGCGCAAGATCATCGGGGCTCGCGCCGGCCACCAGAGCGAAGACCGCATCGCCGTACTGACCGAGTTTGCGCGGGCCTATTCCGGCGATCGCCAGCAGTTGGGCGGGCTCCGCCGGGCGGCGTTCCGCCATGGCCACCAGGGTGGCGTCGGTGAACACCACGTAAGCAGGGACTTTGAGGTGTGCGGCGGTGTTCGCCCGCCACACCTGAAGTCGCTGGTAGAGGTCCTCGTCGAGGTCCGACGGGCAGGTCGGGCAGCGGCCCAGCTTGCGGTCGGCACCGGCCAGCAGGGTGGCGCCGCAGATCCGGCAGGACGAGACCTGCGGGCGGCGCCGGTCGGGTTTCCGACTGCGCTCCGGGCCCCGCTCGGCCGATCCCGATCGCTCCAGCTGCGGCAGGAAACGGCACGGGCGACGGGGCCGGCCACCCGGCGAGCGGGACTGGCCGTATGAGAGCCACAACACATGCCGGGCACGGGTCACGCCGACGTAGAGCAGCCGGCGTTCCTCCTCCAACTGTTCGGCCGTCTTCGCGTACGTCGTGGGCAGCGTGCCGTCGGCGAGCCCGACCAGGAAGACCGCGTCCCACTCCAGGCCCTTCGCCGAGTGCAACGAGGCGAGGGTGACCCCGGCCACGGTCGGCGCGTGCTGCTGTTCCGCCCGGCGGGCCAGCTCGTCGTTGAACGCCGAGAGCGACACGTCCCGCTGGACCCGCCCGGCGTCCCCGATCGGCAGGATCTCGGGTGACGCCGCGTACTCCTCAGCGAGGGTGACCAGGGCCGCCAGCGCCTCCCACTGCTCGCGGGCGGCACCGCCCGGCGGGGGCTGACTGCGGTTCCACCCGGTCGCGGCGAGCGCCTCCACGACCGCCTCGACCAGCGGCGTCTCGCCGGGGATGGACCGCACGGCGGCCCGCAGCGCGACCATCGCCTGCCGCACCTCGGCACGCTCAAAGAACCGCTCGGCGCCACGGACCACGTAGGGCACCTCGGCCTCGGCGAGCGCTTCCTCGTACGCCTCGGATTGCGCATTGGTGCGGAAGAGCACCGCGATCTCGCTGGCCGGCGTGCCGGCGGCGATGAGGTCCCGGCATCGCCGGGCCACCGCCGCGGCCTCGCCCGGCTCGTCCGGGAAGATCTTGAGTTCCGGCTCCGGGCCGGGCTCGCGCTGGCCGACCAGTTCCAGGCGCAGCTTGGCCTCGGTGCCGCGGGCCTGCCGGATCACCGCGTTGGCCAGGCCGACCACCTGCGGGGTCGACCGGTAGTCACGCACCAGGCGCACCACGACGGCGCCGCGCCGCTGCCGCGGGAAATCGATCAGGTAAGACGAGGTCGCGCCGGTGAACGAGTAGATCGTCTGGCTGGCGTCACCGACCACGGTGATGTCGTCGCGCCCGCCCAGCCACGCGTCGAGCAGCCGCTGCTGCAGCGGGTTGACGTCCTGGTACTCGTCGACGACGAAGTGCCGGTACTGCGCGCGGATCTGGTCGGCGACGTCCGGGTGCTCCTCGATGCCCCAGACCGCGGCGCGCAGCAGATCCTCGAAGTCGATCACGCCCTGGCGGCGTTTCAGCTGCTCGTAGGCGGCGAAGACCTCGGCGACCCGGGCCGGCTCGTAGGGCGGCTCGCGCAGCGCCTTGGCCGCGGCCACCACGTACTCCCCCGGCTCGACCAGGGAGGACTTCGCCCACTCGATCTCGCTCGCCAGGTCCCGCGCCGCGGTGCGGTCCGCGCGTACCCCGACCCGGGCGGCCGCGAGGCCGACCGTGCGCGCCTTGCTCTCCATCAGCTCCGGCATCGCCCGTCCCTCCAGCAACCGGGGGGCGAAGTAGCGCACCTGCCGCAGCGCGGCCGCGTGGAACGTGCGGGCCTGCACGCCGGTGGTGCCGAGCCCGGTGAGCCGGGCCCGCATCTCGGCCGCGGCCCGGGCGGTGAAGGTGACCGCCAGCACGTGCCGCGGGCTGATCTCGCCGCTCGACGTCCGGTACGCGATCCGGTGCGTGATGGCCCGGGTCTTGCCGGTCCCGGCGCCGGCCAGGATGCAGACCGGACCCGCGGGAGCGGTCACCGCCGTCCGCTGTTCCGGGTCGAGCCCGGTCAGCACCCCATCAGTCCGCACGGTAGGGAATCATGACACCCCGGCCGGGCGTTGTGCTCTTCAGCCGCACCGCCGTGTGACCTGTCTCGAAGGAGCCCTGACCGATGCTGACCATGTACTCGACGTCCTGGTGTGGGTACTGCCACCGGCTGAAGAGCCAGCTCGACCGGGAAGGCATCGCCTATGACGTCGTGGACATCGAGCAGGACGAGGCCTCGGCCGCGTTCGTGCGCAGCGTGAACGGTGGTAACCAGACCGTTCCCACGCTGAAGTTCTCCGACGGCTCGGCGCTGACCAACCCGTCGATCGTCCAGGTCAAGCAGCACCTGGCCGCCATCTCGGCGTAGCAGTACGAGAAGGGCCCGCCCCTGAGGGGGACGGGCCCTTTTCGGTGTCTTACGGAATCAGCGCGGGAATGCTCGAGTCGAGCAGGCCCCGCTCCTTGAGCGCGCCGTAGAGCGGCGTGGTCTCCGGGTAGTGCCCCCACTGGTGGTCCCCGTCACCGTTGCCGAAGCCGCCGAGAAGCTGCTTCTGCACGTCGTTGAAGGACTCCCACTCCGGCCGGTTCGGCAGGTCGGCGACCTCGTCGCGGATGGCGATCCAGCGCGGCGTGTAGCCGAAGAAGGCACCCACACGGGTGATGTCGGAGTAGTTGTCCGACCGGGCGTGCCAGATGCGCCGGTCGAAGACCACCAGGTCACCCGGGTTCGCGGTGATCTGGGTCGCGCCCTCGGGCTGCGGCCACGCGACGCCGCGGTTCGGCGGGCCGGGCAGCCAGTTGGTCTTGTGGCTGCCGGGCAGGACGGTGAAGTTGCCCCGGCCGGTCTCGCTGACGTCGGAGAACCAGTAGGCCAGCTTCACCGACATCATCGGGCGCGGATCGGTCTCGATCTCCCGGTTCTGCCGGCCGCCGTCCTGGTGCCAGTGCCACCAGATCTTCTGCTGCTCGTGAAGCTGCGGGTGCACGTCGATGTGCGAGTGGTACACGTGGATGTTCCACCCCAGCAGCGACCAGATGTACTTGAACGCCCTGGGATGGTCGAGCAGAAACGCGAGTTCCGGAACCCCAGCGATCGGGGAGAGTTGGTGCAGAGCCCCCGTAGGCCCGAGCTTGCCGTCTCGCTTCGCCTTCTCATACGCCCCGAGGATCGCGGTCCGGCCGACCTCGACCTCGCTCTCCGTCAGCACCGACGGAACGACGATGTAACCGTCGCGGTCGAACGCCTCCCGCTCGTCGGCGGTCATCGGCGTCCACGCCGGGGCCTCAACCTGGGTCATCGGTTCCCCTCTCGTCTTTGTAACCAAGACGCGGTGACCCCGCCGATTGGTTGCCACCCAATCGGAAATATTTTCAGTTACTGATCGCTAACGCTCCGTGCCCGCCAGCAGCCACTTCTCGATGAGATAGAAGGCGATCGAGGACTGCATCGGCAGGCTCATCGGCACACCCGAATCCGGGTCGACGTAACCGCCGGCGATCATCTTGGCGATGGTGTCCCGGGTGAACCAGTGCGCCTCGTCGATCTCCTCCGGATCCAGGACCAGCGGCTGCGCCGGGTCCGCGACACCGTGGAAGCCGAGCATCAGCGAACCCGGATAGGGCCAGGACTGGCTGCCCTCGTAGCGCAGGGAGGTGAGCCGGATGCCGACCTCCTCGCCGACCTCACGGACCACGGCGGCCTCGGCCGACTCACCGGGCTCGACATAGCCGGCCAGGCAGGAGAAGCGGCGTACGCCGTCCGGGCCGGTCGGCCAGGCCGCGTTGTGGCCGAGCAGGCAGCGCCCGGCCGGGCCGGCCACCCCGTCGTGCACCAGTACGATCATCGCCGGATCGGTCCGCGGCCACATCAGCTGCCCGTCCGCGTCGGCGCGCGCCCAGCCGGCCTCGACCGCGACCGTGGGCTTGCCGGTCCGCGGCGAGAACTGGTGACTCAGGTGCCAGTTGCCCAGCGCGGCGGCCGCGGTGAACAGCCCGGCGTCCCGGTCGTCGAGCAGATGACCGATCTCGCGCAGTGTCGCGGCGCGCGTGTCGCCGGTCGGGTGCAGCGGCGCGTCGGTGGTCCAGATCGGGGTGCCGTCCCGGTCGACGCCGAGGAACCAGCGCTCCCCCTCGGGCGCCTCAGCCGCCGGCAGCAGCACCAGAGCGGCCGTGCCGTCCGGGCGGTCGGTGACCAGTGCCCGGCCGCCCTTGGTGAGATCCACGACGAGGAGCAGGCCGCGGTCCCACGCCGCGGCCAGCCACGCCTCGTCCTTGCGCCGGACCGCCGCGCGGTCCAGGGTGCTCCGCGCCAGCGGCGGTGTGCCGGGCTGCTCGCCCAGATCTGGCTGCTCCGGCTCGCTCACTCTGTGCTGCGCTCCACTGCCGTCAGGGCGGACAACTGCGGCTCGATCTTCTCCGCGTCGCCGAGGACCACGGTCACCGCCCGGGACGGTGCGAGGTATTTCGCGGCCGCGGCGGCGACCTCCTCCCGGGTGGCGGCGGCCAGGGCGGCCGAGTGCTCGCGCAGGTGCTCCAGGCGCAGGCCGAAGCCTGCGTACATGCTGGCCAGCCCGGCGAGGCCGGCCTGGGTCGACATGCCGAGGCGCAGGGTGCCCAGCGCGTAGCGGCGGGCCTGCTCCAGTTCCTCCTCGCCGGGCGGGAGGCTGGCGATGCGGCCCAGCTCGTAGAGCGTCTCCAGCAGGGACGGGCCGGTCACCTCGGTGGCCACCTCGGCCGCGGCCAGCAGGGCGGAACCGGCGACGAAGTGCTCGATCACCGAGTGCGAACCGTACGTGTAGCCCTTGTCCTCGCGGATGTTCTCCACCCAGCGCGAGGAGAAGTATCCGCCGAAGACGAAGTTCGCCAGGCTGAGCGCGGGATAGTCGGGATCGGTACGGGCGATGCCGGGCAGCGCCATCCGCAGCGAGGACTGCACCGAGCCGGGCCGGTCGACGAGCAGCAGCGGGCCGGTCTCCAGCGCCGGGGTCGGCGGGACGGTGCCGTCCGCCGCCGCGCCGGTCCAGCCGCCGAGGATCTTCTCCGCGGTGTCGATGGCCTGGTCCGGGTCGATGTCGCCGACCAGCACCAGGATCGCGCCGGCCGGGCGCACCCGGGCCGCGTGCAGCTCGCGCAGCGGGTCCGGCTCGACGACCCGCACCTCGTCCGGTTCCGGGGTCTGCACCGCGTACGGATGGGCGCCGTACATCCGCTTGAGCAGCGCGACCCGGGCCAGGTGGGCGGGCTGGCTCAGGGCGACCTGGATGTGGTCGACCAGCCGCTCCCGCTCGGTCGCCACCTCCTCGCCCGGATAGGTGGCATCGGTCAGCACCGAGGCGAGCAGCTCCAGCGTCCGGTCCAGGCCGTCGGCGAGCGCGTTGCCGCTGATCAGCAGCCGGTCCGGATCGAGGCCGGCGGCGAGGCTGCCGCCGACCGCCTGCAGCTCGGCGGCGATGTCGATGCTCGACATGCCGCTGGTGCCGGTGAACAGGGCCTGCGACAGCAGGGTGGCCGGGGCCAGCGGGGCCCGGCCGAACGGGATGCGCAGCCGGACCTCGACCAGCGGCACCGCCGAGCGGCGGATCGCGATCACGGTCAGGCCGTTCGGCAGGGTGCGCTCGGATTCCCGCGGCAGGTTGAGTTCGGCGTCCGGAATCAGGTCCGGCAGTTTCTTGCTGGTCATGCTCCGGCTCCCAGGGTCACGTTCTTGCTGGTCATGCTCCGGCTCCCGGGATCACTTCGACACTGGCGCGGCGTTCCGGCCGCAGGGTGGCCGCGGCGGCGACGATCTGCTCGGCGCCGACCTCGCTGATCAGTTTCGGCAGGTCGTTGAGCAGGTCCGGCCGGCCGCGCTGCAGCTCCAGCACGGCCATCGGCAGCGCCCGCCCGAGCACCGCGTCGGTGTCGTGCAGCAGGCGCGTCGCCATCCGGGCCTGGGTGCGGTCGAGCTCACCGGGCTTGAGGCCGTCGGCGGCCAGCCGGTCCAGCTCCTCGTCGATGGTCTGCAGCACCTTGCCGGCGTCGCCACCGGGCGGCAGGTGCGCCTGGAGCAGCAGCGCGGTCGGGTTGCGCACCTGGTACTCGTCGCCCATGAAGCCGAGGTAGCCGCCGAGCGTGGTGGCCGTGCGGTCACGCTGGACCAGGCGCTCGACCAGGCGTGAGGCGTCGCCGTCGGTGAGCACCTCGGCGAGCACCGCGAACGGCAGGTAGGCGTCGAAGTCCTTGATCGGGTCGGGCACCCGGTAGCCCGCCGCCACGGCGGGCAGCGGGGCGATGCGATCCGTGTACGACTCGCGGCGCTCACCGCTCAGGTCGGCCTCGGCGAAGTCGGGCAGGGACGGGGCCGGCCGGGCCGGCACGTCGCCGAAGTGCCGCTCGATCATCGCGGTCGCCTCGGCCACGTCGAAGTCACCGGCGACCGACAGCACCGCGTTGCCGCAGGCGTAGTAGCGGTCGAAGAAGCCCTGCGCGTCCTCGACGGTGGCGCTCTCCAGGTCCTCGAACGAGCCGTAGCCGTCGTGCGCGTTGGGGAACGTCTCGAACATCACCGGCGGCAGCTTCAGCCAGGGAAAGCCGCCGTACGGCCGGTTGAGGACGTTGACCCGGATCTCCTCCTTGACCACGTCGACCTGGTTGCGCAGGTTCTCCTCGGTGAGCCGGGGACCGCGCATCCGGTCGGCCTCGAGGAAGAGGGCACGCTCCAGCGCACCGGCCGGGAGCACCTCGAAGTAGTCGGTGTAGTCCAGGTGGGTGGAGCCGTTGAAACTGCCACCGGCCCCCTGCACGTGCCGGAAGTGCGCCAGCTTCTCCAGATTTTCCGAGCCCTGGAACATCAGGTGCTCGAAGAGGTGGGCGAAGCCGGTGCGGCCCTCCGGTTCACTGCGGATGCCGACGTCGTAGACGACGGCCACACCGACGACCGGGGCGCTGCGATCCGGTGACAGGACCACGCGCAGACCATTGCCGAGGGTGAATCGCTCGACCGGATATTTCGTCGCGGGGATCTTGATTCTGGGCGCCACGGTACGAATCTAGCGTGTCGGCGTCGATCCTCGCTGTAGTCGGGCGGCACACGTAGCGGTATCCGCTCGGTGTAACGCCCACCACCGGATCGGCGCGAAGCACCCCACTAAGCACCGGGATGCCGCATTTCCCGGCCGCGAGCCGCCCTTGACGCACTAAACCCATCTGATCCATTATCCCTATCCATCAGATAGGCAATGCAGAGAATCTGCGGGAGGGGGTGCGCGTCGTGTACGTCTCGGCACGCACGGACTACGCCGTACGCGCGATGCTGACGGTCACCGCCGAGCGCCCTCGTCTGGTCAAGGCCGCCACCCTGGCGGCCGTGCAGGACATCCCGCTCAGCTTCCTTCAGGGCATCCTGCTGGACCTGCGCCGCGCCGGCCTGCTGCACAGCTTCCGCGGCGTCGACGGCGGGTACGCCCTGGCCCGCCCGGCCGAGGAGATCACCGTCGGCGACGTGGTACGCGCCGCCGGAGGTGCCCTCACCACGGTCCGGGGGCTGCCCACCGCCACGGCGACGTACCACGGCGCAGCGACGGCGCTGCACGACGTCTGGATCGCTGTCGAGGCGGCCATCGAGGGCGTCGTCGACACCAAGACCCTGGCCGAACTCTCCACCACTCAAGTGAAACGAAACTAGGAGTGAGCATGAGCTCCCGCACCATACGTGCGCTCGCCCTCGCCACGGCCGCGATGCTGGCCTCGACCGCCCTCGCCGCGTGCGGCTCCGACAGCGACGAGGCCGCCGGCGAGGCGAAGGCCGGCGCCGAGGCGGAGACCCTGCGGCTGGGGTACTTCCCGAACATCACTCACGCCCCGGCCCTGGTCGGCGTCAACCAGAAGTTCTTCGAGCAGTCGCTGGGCACCGGCACCAAGCTGGAGAGCAAGACCTTCAACGCCGGTCCGGCCGCGATCGAGGCGCTCTTCTCCGGCGCGATCGACGCCACCTACATCGGCCCGAACCCGGCCATCAACGGCTGGTCCACCTCCAAGGGCACCGCCCTCAAGATCGTCGCGGGCAGCACCTCGGGCGGCGCCGGCCTCGTGGTCCGGGAGGGCATCAACGCCCCGGCCGACCTCAAGGGCAAGAAGATCGCCACCCCGCAGCTCGGCAACACCCAGGACGTGGCGCTGCGTGCCTGGCTGAAGCAGAACGGCCTCAACGCCGACCAGCAGGGCGGCGGTGACGTCTCGGTGCTGCCGCAGGACAACGCGACGGCGCTGCAGGCCTTCGCCCAGGGCGCGATCGACGGCGCCTGGGTGCCGGAGCCGAACCTGAGCCGGCTGGTGCTCGAATCCCAGGGCAAGCTGCTGGTCGACGAGAAGACCCTTTGGCCCAACGGCGATTTCGTCACCACCCACCTGATCGTCAGCCAGGAGTTCCTGAAGAAGTACCCGGGCACGGTCAAGAAGCTGCTGCAGGGTCACGTCAAGTCGGTGAAGTACATCGAGACCGACAACGCCGGGGCGCAGAAGGCCGCCAACGACCAGATCGCCGCCCTCTCCGGCAAGCCGCTGAAGGACGAGATCCTGCAGGCCGCGTTCAACAACCTGAAGTTCACCCACGACCCGATCGCTCCGTCGCTGTTCACCAGCGCGAAGAACGCCGAGGCCGTCGGCCTGCTCAAGCCCGTCGACCTCAACGGCATCTACGACCTGACCCTGCTCAACGAGGTCCTCAAGGCTGACGGCCAGCCTGAGGTCAGCGACGCGGCAGCCTGACGACGATGAGCCTCGCAGTGGTACGCCTCGACGGCGTCTCCAAGCAGTACGGGTCCGGCGGCAACGCCCTGCTCGCGCTCGACCACGTGTCGCTGACCGTCAGCAAGGGCGAGTTCGTCTGCCTGCTGGGCGCCTCCGGATGCGGCAAGAGCACGCTGTTGTCGCTGGTGGCGGGGCTCGACCAGATCAGTGGCGGCACCCTGGACATCGGCGGGCGGCACGTCTCGCTGATGTTCCAGGAGGCCGCCCTCTTCCCCTGGCTCTCGGTCGCCGGCAACGTCGAGCTGGCGCTGCGCATGCAGGGGGTGGGCCGGGCCGAGCGCAAGAAGCGCGCCGCCGAACTGCTGGAGATCGTTCGGCTCGGCGGCTTCGGCAGTAAGCGGCCGCACGAGCTCTCCGGCGGCATGCGGCAGCGTGTCGCGCTGGCCCGCGCCCTCGCCCAGAACGCGGACGTCCTGCTGATGGACGAGCCGTTCGGCGCGCTGGACGCGATGACCCGCGACATCCTGCACGACGAGCTGGAGCGGATCTGGCGCGAGCAGAACCTCACCGTTCTCTTCGTCACGCACAACGTCCGGGAAGCGGTCCGTCTCGGCGACCGCGTCATCCTGCTCAGCAGCCGGCCCGGCCGGGTGATCGAGGATTTCCGGATCGATCACCCGCGCCCCCGGCGCATCGACTCCACCGAGGTGGCCACACAGGCCGCCGAGATCACCGACCGGCTCCGTGCGGAGGTCGCCCGTCATGCCAGCTGAAGTCGTCGACGACACCCGGGCCGACGAGCTCAGCGGCCTGGACGCGCTCGAACTCGGGCCGCGCAAGGAGAAGCGCAACCCGGGCCGGCGGATCTGGAGCAGCGCCTGGCCCAAACTGCTCGCCGTGGCGATCGCCATCACGGCGTGGCAGCTGGTGGTGCTCTCCGAATGGAAACCGCCCTACGTGCTGCCCGGCCCCCAGACGGTCTTCACCGACCTGACCGGGCTGATCACCACGGGCTCGTTCTGGGACGGCGTGCGCCTGACGATGACCCGGGCCCTCACCGGCTTCCTCCTGGCCGTGGTGATCGGCACCGTGATCGGCGCGGCGGTCTCCCGGTTCGCGCCGCTGCGAGCCGCGATCGGCTCACTGATCACCGGCCTGCAGACCATGCCGTCGATCATGTGGTTCCCGCTCGCCATCCTGCTGTTCCAGATCAGCGAGAGCGCCATCCTGTTCGTGGTGGTCATCGGCGCCGCGCCCTCGGTGGCGAACGGCCTGATCAGCGGCATCGACTACGTGCCACGGACCTGGCTGCGGGTGGGCCAGGTGCTCGGGATGACCGGGCTGTCCAAATACCGGCACCTGATCCTGCCGGCGTCACTGCCGTCGTTCATCTCGGGCCTGAAGCAGGGCTGGGCGTTCTCCTGGCGCAGCCTGATGGCCGGCGAGCTGCTGGTCATCGTTCCCGGCGCACTGTCCGTCGGCGTACGCATGCAGCAGGCCCGTGATCTGCACGAGGCCTCGCTGGTGATCTGCTACATCATCGTGGTGCTGGTGATCGGCATCCTGATCGACATGCTGTTCAACACCGCCGACAACGCGCTGCGCAAACGCTGGGGCCTGCTCGGCTAGAGCGGGCGGACCGAGTTCAGGACGTCCTCGACGACGTACTCGAACTTCTTGTGCGTGCCCGGCACCGACACGTACAGGACGGCGGCGGTCGGCTTGCCGACGTCGATCACCGCCACCGCGGAGAGCTCCTCGGTGGCGGTCAGCCCGTCCTCGCGGAACCGCAGCCGGAACTCGCTCACCCAGGCCGGCAGCCCGCCCAGCGTGGTGACCTCGTCGCGCAGAGGCTCCATGGTGTTCGGCTGCGGGTAGTACTCGGCGCGGACGTCGGCCGCCACCTGCCGGCCCACGCACTCGAGATCCAGCGACACCGCGTCGTTGTCGGCGGCCGGCACCGCCGCGGACAGGATCGAGGCGTGGTACTCGCCACCGCTGTACACCTCGGTCACGAAATGCTGACCGACCCGGTAGGGCACCTGCAGCGTGCCGGCCCGCCACACCCGGTCCCAGGTCACCCAGGGCGCACCGTACTTGCGGTAGGAGATGCCGGCCTCGTCGTCGACGGTCCGCTCCCCGCTCACCGGCGGCACGCTGGGCGCGCGGGCCGCCGGGCCGCTCGGCACCGCGGTCGGCGCGGGGCAGGCCTGCGCCAGCGGCGGGCGCACATCGACCGGCCCCGGGGCCCTGTCGCGGAACGGGTTGCTGTCACCGCTGAGCAGGACCACCAGCAGCACCGTCAGACCCGCCGCGAGGATCGCGGCGGCGACGCCACCGAAGATCAGCAACTGCCGCCGGCGACGCTGCGGCCCGTCCGGCGAGGGCGGCGCCGGCGGGGCAGGTGGTTGCGCGGGACCGAGCGGGGGTACGCCCAGCGCGGTCACCGCCCCGGACGTCCACGGCCCGCCCTTCGGTTCCGACATGTCACCAGTGAACACCACCGACCATCCCACCGGCCGGTACGCCTACCGGTATTGTGCGGGCGACTCACGCGGATCCCAGGAATGTCAGCTACCGTGCTGCCATGGAACTGGTGTATCCCCCGGTCGTCGCCTTGGCCAAGACGATGTTCCGCGTGCTCGACCTCAAGATCGAAATCGAGGGAGCCGAGCACATCCCGGCGAGCGGCGGGGCGGTGCTGGCCAGTAATCACTCGAGCTACCTCGACTTCATCTTCTGCGGGCTCGGCACCCAGCCGGCCAAGCGGCTGGTCCGGTTCATGGCCAAGAAGTCGGTCTTCGACCACAAGGTCAGCGGCCCGCTGATGCGCGGCATGCGGCACATCCCGGTGGACCGCAAGGCGGGCACCGCGGCCTTCAAGGAAGCGACCGAGGCGCTGCGCGGCGGCGAGATCGTCGGTGTCTTCCCGGAGGCCACGATCAGCGAGTCGTTCACCATCAAGGGCCTCAAGTCGGGCGCGGCCCGGATGGCGCAGGAGGCCGGGGTCCCGCTGATCCCGATGGCCGTCTGGGGCCCGCACCGGCTCTGGACCAAGGGCCGCAAGAAGGAGCTCACCAAGCGGCACGTGCCGGTCCTCATCAAGATCGGCGAGGCGGTTCCGACGCCCGAGGACACCACCCCGGAGGCGATCACCGCGACGCTCAAGCAGCGGCTGACCGAGCTTCTCGACGCCGTGCAGCGGGCGTACCCGGAGAAGCCCTCCGGCCCGGACGACCGCTGGTGGCTTCCCGCCCACCTCGGCGGCACCGCCCCACTGCCGGGCCCGGCAGCGGCGGTCTGACCGAATCCGATCGACAAGGGCTTCCGGCCGTGCCGGAAGCCCTTTGGCGTGCCGGAAGCCCTTGCAGCATGCCGGAAGCCTTTTGCGGCGTGCCGGAGCCCTTTCGGCGTGCCGGAGCCCTTTCGGCGTGCCGGAGCCCTTTCGGCGTGCCGGAGCCCTTTCGGTGCGCCGGAAGCTCTTTCGGTGCGCCGGAAGCTCTTTCGCATTCCGCCGAAACGCCGGCGGCGCCGCACCCCGGCCGGGGCACGGCGCCGCTTTCACGCACCCGCGGTCACTGACGTGACCAGCGGTCAGCTGCGTTTATCAGATGGCGCGGATGTTGGCGGCCTGCGGGCCCTTCTGGCCCTGGGTCACCTCGAACTCCACCCGCTGGTTCTCCTCCAGGGCCCGGTAGCCGGACATCTGGATCGCGGAGAAGTGGGCGAAGACGTCGGCGCCGCCGTCGTCCGGGGTGATGAACCCGAAGCCCTTGTCCGCGTTGAACCACTTCACAACGCCGGTAACCATGCTCGTCTCCTCGACGGTCGATCGTTCCCGACCATTATGGACGGGAACGAAGTGGTAAGTCCCGCACTCTGCGGGGCTCGTGTCGCCGTACTGATCGCCCGTACCGGAGAAACCCGGGTTACGACAAAGAGCGCCTGGGGCAGACTTCCCCACAGGCGCTCCTGAGTACTTGGGAACCAAACTGACAACGCTGGCGAGCCTAGCATGGCGAAGGGGGCCGGGAAGTGCTCGGCGTGCAAGTCGCGCGGCAGCTCAAAGCCGCAGGATTGATCTGGAAGCCACGGCTCGGTGACCGGTTCGCCGTGCCCGACCGTGACCTCGACGACGAGGTTTTCGTGCTCAGCAACATGACGATTCAGGTTCATGACCGGCCGGAAGGACGGATCATCGGGTTCAACGGGACCACGGAGTGGGCGCTCGACGACGTGGATCTCGACGAGACGATCTGGCTGCCCCGCGAGGACCAGCTTCGCGAGCTCCTCGGCGCGACCTTCCGCGAGCTTCGCCGCGAGAAGGACACCTATCAGGTACGGGTGGAGCTGCTCGGTTCCAGCCACACCTTCACCGCCCCGACCGCCGAGGAGTGCTACGCCGCGGCGCTGCTGCACCTGCTCGCCGCAGCCGGCGCCTGACCGCTCGCCGCCGCCGGCGGTTGACCGCTCACCGCAGCTCGCGCTGCGCCGTCCGCCATGCCCGGCGCTGCGCCGTTCGCCGTGGCCGGGGGCTGACCGGGATCGGTCAGACAGGGAACCACCCGTCAGAGGGACTCGGCGGGGATCTCCTCGATCAGCGCGGCCAGGGTGGCGGCGTCCAGCAGGTCGGTGGGGCGGACCGTGACCTGCTCACGGACATAGTGGAAGCCGGCCCGGACCCGGTTCACCGGCACGCCGGCGAGCGAGGCCCAGGCGATCCGGTAGGCGGACAGCTGCACCGCGGCCGCCTCGGCCTCGGCGCCGGACGGCCGGCGGCCGGTCTTCCAGTCGATCACGTCGAACCGGTTGTCCGGGTCGGCGAACACGGCGTCCATCCGCCCGCGCACCACCACGCCGGCGACGGTCGTGGCGAACGGCACCTCGACCTCGATCGGCGTGCGGTCGGCCCACTCGCCGGTCAGGAACGCCTCCTGCAGCGCGGCCAGCTCCTCGTCACCGGCCGCACCGTCGTCGGCGGCGCCCGGCAGCTCGTCGATGTCGATCAGCCGGGCCGAGCCGAACCGCTGCTCCAGCCAGGCGTGGAAGGCCGTGCCCCGGCGGGCCTGCGGCGCCGGCCGTTGCGGCAGCGGGCGGCGCAGCGAGCGGGCCAGCGCCTGCGGGTCGCGGCGCAGCACGACCAGCTGCGAGACCGAGAGGTGCGGTGGCAGCGCCACCTCGATCGGACCACCCTGGTTGGCGCGTTCCTGCCGCTCGGCGAGCAGCAGCCGGGCCTCCCGACGCCAGCGGGCGATGTCCGGATCCTCCGCCTCGGCCGCACGATCCGCCGCCTGCGCGGCAGCCAGCAGATCCTCGCGGTCCAGGATCCCCTCCTCGGCCCGCGGGCGCTCCCGGTCCGGGGCCGGCGCACCGGCCTCAGCTTGCGGGCGCTCCCGGTCCGGGGCCGGCGCACCGGCCTCAGCTTGCGGGCCCTTCCGGTCCGCGGCTGGGCCGCCGGCCTCGGCTGCGGGGCTGACGGGTGGCTCGGCAACGCGCTGGCCGGGGATCTCCACCGCGCGCCCGGAGCCGTCGGCCGGCTCGGAGTCACGGGGCGTGTCGTCCAGACGTACGCCGAGGGGTTGATCCTGGGGAGCCGGCTCCCAGCCGGCGCTGGGGAGACCGACGAGGTCGGCCGCGAGGCCGGCCCGCGCCGCCACCTCCGGATCGGCCGCCGCCAGATCGGCGAACGCCTCGGCGGCCGACGCCTCCGGGTTCTCGATCATGCGGCGGATCAGGTCGGCGGCGGCCTGCATCGCCGGGCGGCGCAGGCCGAGCGGATCGGACGGCCACTCGGCGTTGGTGACCACGCGGTCGCTCGGGTTGGACTCGCCGGGCGCGGGCTCCGGGGTCCACACGTCGATCACCCCGGCGCCCTCGGCACAGGTGGCGCGGATCTCATCCAGGAAGACCGACGGGCCGCGCGGCCGCTTCACGCCGTCACCCCACCAGTAGCCCGAGCAGAGCAGAAGCCGGCGCGGCCGGGTGACCGCGACATAGGCCAGGCGCCGCTCCTCCCGCTCGTCGTGCTCGCGCCACGCGCGGGTGAAAGCGGTGACCGCCGCCGCGACGTCCTTCTGGTCGACCGCCTCGGAAAGATCCAGATCGGGCAGCCCGGACGCGTCACCGCGCAACGGGAACGGCAGCACCCCGATCCCGCCGACATAGTGATCGCTGCTGCGCGCCAGGCCGGGCCAGACCCCCCGGCACAGCCCGGCCACCGACACCACGTCCCACTCCAGGCCTTTCGCGGCGTGCGCGGTGAGGATCTGCACGGCGCCCTCGACCACGTCGACCTGCCCCGGCTCCAGGCCGCGCTCCTCCTCCTCGGCCGCGGCCAGGAAAGCCAGGAACCCGGCGAGCGTGCCGCTCTCGTTCTCGCTCCCATAGCGGGTGGCGGCGTCACCGAGCGCGTCGAGGTGACCGCGGGCCAGCCCGGCGTCACCGGCCGCCCAGCCGCGGACCGCCACCTCCACGTCCAGGCCGATGGTCCGCTCGATGTCGGCCAGCAGGTCGGGCAGCGGCTGGTCCAGGCGCTGGCGCAGGGCGTAGAGCTCCCGGCTGTACGCCCGCAGCCGCTCGTAGCCCTCCGCCGAGTACTGCTGGGGCATGCCGAGATCGGCCATCGCCTCGACCAGGGTGGCGTCGTCGAGCCGGTCCGCCGTCACGTCCTCCTGCTTGGTGCCGGACGGAACCGCCCGGGCGGCCGCGATCGCCCGGGCCCGCCGGTGCAGCGCCACCAGGTCGCGCGGGCCGATCCGCCAGCGGGCGCCGGTCAGCAGGCGCAACAGCGAGGCGCCGTCGGTCGGGTCGGCGAGAACCCGCAGCGTGCACACCACGTCGCGGACCTCCGGGGTGTCCAGGAGACCACCCAGCCCGACCACCTCGACCGGCAGGCCACGGGCCCGCAACGCCTCCTCGATCACCGGGATCTGACTGCGCACCCGGACCAGCACGGCACTGGTCGGGCGCTGCTCCAGCGGGATCTCCTCGGGCAGCACCGAGGGCATCCCGGCGACCAGCCGCCACGCGGTCAGCATGGAGTCGGCGATCCAGTTCGCCTCGTCCGCGTACGTCGGCAGCAGCGCGCAGGTGACCGTGCGGCCGCCCACCGCCGGAGCCACCCGCTCGGCCGCTTTCAGGACGCCGACCTGGGCGTTCAGCGGGCGGGCCAGCGTGTTCGCCACCCGCAGGATCTCCGGCCGGTTGCGCCAGCTCCGGGTCAGGCCCTGCACCCAGGCCGGCCGGCCCGTCCGGTCGGTGAACTCCGCCGGGAACCGCTCCAGCGTCCCCGCCGACGCGCCCCGCCAGCCGTAGATGGACTGGCACGGGTCACCGACCGCGGTCACCGGATGGCCGCCGCCGAACAGCGCGTTCAGCATGGTGACCTGGGCGTGGCTGGTGTCCTGATATTCGTCGAGCAGCACGATCCGGAACCGGCCGCGCTCGATCTCACCGACCTCCGGATGATCGCGGGACACCAGGGCGGCCCGCGCCATCTGGTCGCCGAAATCCATCGCCTCCAGGTCGAGTTTGCGCTGCTCGTAGAGGCGGACTAGGGGCAGCAGGGTGAGCCGGTGCTGCTGGCGGCGCAGCATCTCGGTCACATCGGCGTAGACCCGGCCGGGGAACTCCTGCACCTCGGCGAAGAACCGCCCGGTCCAGGCGGCCAGATCCTCCGGGGAGACCAGGTGCTCGGCCAGCTCGCCGGAGAGTGCCAGCACATCGTCGGTGACCGTGCCGGGCGCCCGGTTCAGCCCGGTCATCTCCCCCGTGTAGGACCGCACCAGCGAGTCGACGATCTGCCAGCGCGCGGCCTCGGTGAGCAGGCGCGCCGACGGCTCGAAGCCGGCCCGCAGGCCGTGCTCGGTGACCACCCGCGCCGCGTACGCGTGGTAGGTCGAGATGGTGGCCTCACCGGCGAACGCGTCGTCCCGGCCCAGCCGGCGGATCAGCTGGCCGAGGCGGGTGCGGACCCGGTGCGCCAGCTCCCCGGCGGCCTTGCGGGTGAAGGTGAGGCCGAGGATCTCGCCGGGGTGCGCGTAGCCGTTCGCCACCAGCCAGACCACCCGCGACGCCATCGTCTCGGTCTTGCCGGAGCCGGCCCCCGCGACCACCAGCAGCGGCTCCACCGGGGCGGCGATGATCGCCTCCTGCTCCGGGGTGGGCGGCGGCAGGCGCAGCATCCGGGCCAGCTCCCGCGGGGTGTAGCGGGGGCCGGCGTCGGCCCGGCGCCGCGGGGTGGGCTCGTCGGTGAACAGGGTCGGCTGGGTCATCGGCGCTCGTCCGGTCGTGGCGGGCCCGGCTCGACGACCTGGCGGCCCTTGCCGGAGATGGGACAACTGGTCCGCACCGGGCAGACCCGGCACCGGCTGTTGGCCACCGCGGAGAACGTCGACGCGGCCATGGTCTCGGCGGTGCGGCGAACCATCGCATAGGCCCACTGCGGGTCGGTGGCCTCGGTGAGCGGGACCTGCATCTGCTCCCGAGCCTCCTTGCCCGGGCCGAGCTGCACCAGGGCCGCGCCGCCGGTGCTGGTCCCGTAATCAGCGAAGGCACCGGCGTCGACGGCGGCCTGATAGCCGCCGAGCTGCGGGTTCTCGGCCACGTCAGCGGCGGAGACGGCGGTGGTCTTGCCGGTTTTCAGGTCGATGACGACGAGCCTGCCCTCGTCGTCGATCTCCAGGCGGTCCACCCGGCCGGTCAACTGGATCGGGCGGCGCTCGTCCTCCAGCTGGACGGTGAACTCGTGCTCGATCGCCAGCAGCCGCCGCGGGTTCGCCGCCAGCCAGCGCAGCAGCTTGTCGACCATGCCCTGGGCGCGCTCCTGCTCCGGGCCGGCCAGCCAGCGGGCCGCCAGCTCGATCGAGTCGAACCGGGCGGACACGTACTCGACCAGCTTCTCCCGGTCGGCGTTCGCGTCCTCGGCGAGCATGGCGGCGGCATGCACCAGGTTGCCGATGCCCTGCGCCGGGCCGGCCGGGGCCGCGCCGCCGTGCCGCTCGAGCAGCCAGCGCAGGCTGCAGCGCAGCGCACTCTCCATCGAGGACGGGGTGACCTTCACCGGTTCGCCCTCGTCGACCAGCGGCCGGTCGTCGGAGAGCGGGCGCAGACCCCACCACTCGTCCGGGTGCGCGCCGGGCACGCCGGCGGCGGCCAGCCGGGCCAACTCGGCCGCGGCGGCGCGCCGCCGGCACGGCGTCTCCTACGACCACACCACGAAGGGACAGAGCTAGGCCACCAGCGAGGCGGAGGTGAGGGGCCGGGGGGCCCCCCCCACCGCACGCTCGGTCTCCTACACCGGCCCGG